>CAZVNK010000195.1:3022-5312 GCA_964628115.1 uncultured Ignavibacteriaceae bacterium
GTCGGTCGGAACAGGGGAGACGTCGCCCGTGTTAGGCGCATCGGCAGTGGTCTCGGCGGCGGTCGCCGCCAACTCATCGAGACCTTCGCCGGAGGCTTCCTTTTCGGCCTTGCGAAGATCAGCCACCACCGAATCGATTTTCTCCAGGATGATCGAGGCGTTTTCGTACGTCTCCATCAGTTTGAATTCCAACTGCGCGGTCTGGCCGATGATATCCTCGGCGCGATCGGCGTCGGTGTATCCCGGCAGGTCGACAATAATACGATCATCGCCCTGTTTCTGGATAATCGGTTCAGTGACGCCGGTGAAATCGACGCGGTTGCGAATAACCTGAATGGCTCGTTCGACGGCATCGGCGCGAGCCGACGGTTCGATTTCTTCCTTCTTCACGCGAAGAACGACGTGGATTCCGCCCTGCAGATCCAGTCCCAGTCGCATGGCTTTTCGTTCGAGTTCATTAACCGAACCCGGCTTGCGCTCTTCCATCTTGACGCGGTCGTCATCGGAAAGCGTCCAGAGCTTGAGCGTGTTCCAGAAGCCGACAAAGGCCAGGACAATGAGAGCGGCGGTGATAATAAATCGCCAGGTTTGATTTTTCATCTACAGACTCCTTCGTATAGAGATAATTATAGTCTTTGCTATGTTTATGTATTATCGGAGAAAAAAGAGAAAAAGGCAGGCGTTAGCTGGTGCCTGACGGTTTGGCGCCCACGAGAGTACATTCTCTCGTTTTTTGTGAGGAAACCTCGGCGGCCGCGATCATTTCCACCATCGGTCGGCTGGTCGCCCTGGTGGTTATGCGATGGGGAATGGCTTTCAGAATCGGTTTGTGATTATCCACTCCGCCGTTTCCCGGCATGGCGGGAATGGTAATATAAAACGCTTTTTCCGTCGATGCCGGCGAGTGGCTCGCCATCTCGCCGTGGTCGGCGGGAATCCGGATTTCAGCCAGCACCTGATAGCTGTGGGTCGGTTCATCGGTTGTCTGATCGGCAGTCACCAAAACCACGATATCCAGCGCCGAGCCGAACAACAGCATAGCCAGCAGGCAGGCGGTTATCATCAGCGCCCGGGCCGATATTTCCAGCTTATGTTGCATTACTGAAGTCATAACGATTTCTCAATATATTTGTAATCGGCTGATTGTCAACGCAATTCTGTCGTTTGTCCTTGACACGGGCGATTCGGTCGCGTAGCTTAACATACTACGGTAAGGGCGGTTATCATAATCGTCCCCACCGAAGTGCGCGGAATAATGTATTATTTTTGCACAACAATCTCAAGACGCCAGGGAGCACAGGATGAATAAGGTTAACGGAATGACAATAGGGGCATTACTGCCGATGTTGACGGCGATTATACTGCTTCTCGCGGGGTGTGGCGGCGAACCGGACAACACCGCAACCGAAATCACCAAGCTCACTCTCGATAACGGAATGGACGTGGTCATGAAGGAAAACCACGCGTCTCCCATGATTACCTGCATGCTGTTCGTGAAAGCGGGTAGTAAGTACGAAAACGATTACAACAACGGCGCCACGCATTTTCTGGAGCATCTGCTGTTTAACGGCACCGCGAACCAGACCCAGAAGGAACTGCAAACCGGAATCGAACGGCTGGGCGGATATCTCAACGCGTTCACCCGCAAGGAATTCACGGCTTATTTGGTGCTGTTGCCGAAGGAATACATCGAATACGGCATGGCGACTCAGGCGGACATGCTGTTCAATTCGGTGTTTCCCGAAGAACGTTTCCCCAAGGAGCGAGGCATCGTGATCGAGGAAATCAAGATGGGCAATGACGCCCCGACGGCCGCGGCCGAAAGCTTCTATGAACAAAAGGCGATGGCCGGAACACCGTACGCCCGTCCCATTATCGGATATGAATCGATTATCGCCAATATCCCGCGCGAGGCCATTATCGACTATTACAAACGATTCTACGCGCCCAACAATATCACGGCGCTGATTATCGGTGATTTCGAATCCCCCGACATGGCCGAGACGGTCAAGCGGGTGTTCGGCGGTTTTCCCTCGGTGCAACTTCCCCCCACCCCGGAAATCGCGTATCGGCAGTTGGATTCCATAGCGGTGTATCGAACCACCGCGCCGGTGAAATCGACGTATGTCAGTCTTTCCATCGAGGGGCCGCATTTCAACGATTCGGCGTATCCCGCGTTCGTCCTGCTGGAGGATTATCTCAATGACCGCGAGCATTCACCGTTGATGCAACCGCTGAAAGTCGGAAGTCGGCCGCTGGCGTCCGATATATCATCGTACGTGCAAACCAC
>CAZVNK010000195.1:5322-5995 GCA_964628115.1 uncultured Ignavibacteriaceae bacterium
TCGATATCATCTCGGAGCGCGCCGACCAGACCGATTCGATTCTGGCCGTGTGCAATGACGTTCTGAGACGACTGTCGACGAACGCCCCGTCGGATGAACTCGCGTCCGGCTACAAGGTCAGCCGTCGTTGTCAGGATATTTTTCTCTCCGAACGGTTGCACTATTACGGATTCATTATCGCGCCGCTCTTGGCGGTCACGGGCTGGGATTATTTCTCCACCTTCTCCGACCGCGTCGATTCGGTAACGGTGGCGGACATTGCCGAGGCCTCCCGACGCTTTTTTGACGATCCCGCTTATATCGCGACGGTGGTGACACCGGGAAGCGGCGGCGCTCTCGCGGCCGGGCCGAGTGTCGAGGAGGCCACTAACAGATAAATTACAACTATAACAGCAAGTACCACAATCCATCCCGAAAGACTGTTGGGCCTATATCCAATGCCATATTTTCTTCGCTCAAACATTAGTATAATATATTTTTATTATAGTATAACTTATTAATTGACAGTATATGCATGCGTGGGATATCAACAGACATCATGCCCGTGCCAAATACTATTAATTAAAAAATAAGAAATACTGGTGTGATGTAAAATATGAGCAAAGAAAAAACAAATATGTTCACTTCATTGCTTTCAACATCTTATTTTAAAGCGGGCATAACTAGAAATATC
>CAZVNK010000196.1:0-5994 GCA_964628115.1 uncultured Ignavibacteriaceae bacterium
TGCCTGGCAGGGGGCCCTGGTGGCGCTGTTCTGCGTGGTGCTCGGCCTGACCGCCATGCAGACCGGGGTGCGGCTGGTGCCGCTCTCGATCGCCCTGCTGGTCACGGCGATCGGGGTACCCAAGGTGTGGCCCAAGGCCAACCCGCGGCGGGTGGTCCGGCTCGGGCTGCTGCTGATGATCATCGGGATCGGCTTCCTGGTCGCCGGCATGGATCCGGACGCCGACGCCAGCGTGATGACGATTGCGAGAATCCAGAGAACGGCGCTTTTTTTCATATAAATCCCCTGCATTGCGTGTCAATGTAATCAATCGTCGAAAATGAAACAACTCTCTTTTCGGATAGCGTTTGACATCGGGTTCAAAATCGACGTATATTGTCCCTGTCATGGATGAATCCAAAATCGCAGAACTGGCTATCGGGGCATGTTTGTCGCTTGGGGTGGATTACGCCGACGCCCGGGTGGAGACCATCGAGGATGAAAATCTTTCCATTTCATCCGGGATTATCAAACCGATCGAACATACGACCTCGCGCGGAATCGGGATTCGGGTGCTCAAGAAAGGTTGCTGGGGATTCGTCGCGACCGACCGTCCCGATGAACAGGCGATCCGGGCCAAAGTCGCAATGGCGGTCAGTATGGCGGAAGCCGCCGCGACGGTCAACCGGAATCGCGTAGTACTTGCACCGGTGGAGATTATCAAGGCGGAGTACACATCGGCGTATCGTATCGATCCGTTCACGATTCCACTCGATCAGAAAATCGAGTTTCTTCGCGATATCGACCACGCCGCCATGAAAGCCGGCGGCGACAAAATCGATTCGCGTGAGATTTTTGCCGGTTTCCGTCGCAGGAATAAATATTTCGCGTCGCTCGACGGCGCGGCGATTTCGCAGTTGTTGATACAGACCGGCGCCGGGATGGCGCTGGGGAAAATGGTCTCGCGCCACGATCGTTTCGAGCGTTCGTATCCGTCATCGAGCGGTCAGTACGAATGCAAGGGCTACGAACTGCTGGAAGAATTGCAGATGAAAGAGGCGATTCCGAGACTGATCGAGGAAATCGAGATGCTGAAAACGGCGGAGCCCTGCCCGGAGAAAACCACGACATTGCTACTTTCGGGCGATCAGGTCTCGCTTCAAATACATGAGTCCATCGGTCACGCGCTGGAGCTTGACCGGGTGTTCGGAGTGGAGCGGAATTTCTCGGGGACGTCGTTCGCCACCACGGATAATCTGGGCAAATTAAAATACGCGTCGGATATCGTAACGGTGGTGTGCGATTCGACTGTTCAGCACGGGCTGGCCTCGTACGGATACGACGACGAGGGCGTTCCGACCCGGCAGGTCGATTTGATTCGCAACGGAGTGCTGGTGAATTACCTGTCATCGCGTGAGACCGCGACACGTATCGGTAAACCGTCGACCGCCGCAATGCGGGCCAACAGCTGGGCCAATGTGCCGATCGTGCGGATTGCCAATGTCAATCTCGAGCCGGGGGACAAATCATTCGAGCAGTTGCTTTCCGAAATCGACGACGGGATATATATGGACACGGTCAAGTCGTGGTCGATCGACGACGAGCGGCGTTATTTTCAGTTCGGCTGTGAATTCGGGCGGCTGATCAAGGGCGGCAAGTTGGCGGGGGTGATCAAAAGCCCGACCTATTCCGGGTGCACGCTCGATTTCTGGAACAAGTGCACCGGCATCGCCGATGAAAAATCATACCGCATCTGGGGTACGCCGAATTGCGGCAAGGGTCAGCCGGGACAGAACGCCCGCACTGCCCAGGGCGCATCGCCGGCCCGGTTCGAACAAATCACGGTGGGAGGCGGACAATGATCAATCCCGGCGAAGCCGATCGGATTCTCAAGGAAGTGCTGTCGCTTACCACCAGCGATATGGCTGAGGCCATATTGGAGCGGGATCGTCTGGCGTTGTCCCGTTTTTCGGAAAATCGTATTTCCGATTCCATCGATACCGAAGAGACCACGCTGTACGTGCGGTGCATAAATGAAAAACGTATCGGGGTGATTGCCACCGGAGATATCACCCCCGAAGGAGTCAAGCGGGCGGTGATCGATTGCGAACTGATGTTACGGTATATGATCCCGGATGAACAATTCGTGACGATTCCCAAACCGATGGACACCGAACATAGAGACAAAAAAGGCTCGCCGGGAACGGATCACTATGAACCGAGTGACCGGGCGGAGGTTATTCGTCGAATTACCGGAATCGCGCAGAAGGGCAATCTCGAAGCGTCGGGGGCGTATCGTCAGGAATGGAAAACACTGGCGGTAGCCAACACGCTGGGAGTGAATCGTATGTTCACCGGTAATCATGCCCAGCTTTCGGTGACGATTTCGGGCAAGGATGATAATTCCGGCTGGGGGATGGCGTATAATCCCGACGCGGTGCAGATCGACGGCGATGATCTGGCGCTGGTGGCAACGCGGGTGGCGATGAATTCACGCAATCCGAAAAGCCTTCATGACGGTAAGTACACGGTGATTCTCAGTCCGGCGGCGGTCGGGCAGTTGCTGATTTTGCTGTCGTTCATGGGATTCGGATGCAAGACGCTCCATCAGAAACGTTCGTTCATGGCGGGGCGCATCGGCGAGAAAATCGCGGGAGAAAATTTCACGGTGTACGACGACGCCAACGACGAGAGTTTCGCCTCGATGACAATCGACTACGAGGGAACTCCGAGGCAAAAAGTATCACTGATCGAAAACGGTGTCGCCAAAGGCGTGGTGTATAATTCGTATTATGCCAATCTGATGGAAACGAAATCGACCGGCCATGCACTCCCCCCCACCAACACGTTCGGGCCGTATCCGAAAAATCTGGTGGTCGCGGGCGGCGAACGTCGCACCGAGGATTTAGTGCGCTCGACACAAAAAGGTTTGTTGATCAATCATTTCTGGTATTTGAACTATCTCAATCCACTGCGGACGATGGTGACCGGCACCACCCGCGACGGGCTGTTTCTTGTCGAAAACGGTGAGATAACCTCGCCGGTCAGGAACATGCGCACCAATCAGTCGATTTTAGAAGCGTTTTCGAATATCGAGGAGATTTCGTCGGAACGGGTGGTCTATCCGCAGTTCGGCGTTCTGATGACAGTAACGGCCATGAAAATCAACGAATTCAATCTCGTCGCCGAGGAAGAGGAGACCGACAAATGCTGAGACGCAGTTTTCTGAAAACCGGCGTGATTGTCGGTGGTGGGGTGATGCTGTTGCATTCGATTCCGTTCGCGCAAAGCATGGCAACCGAACCCGAACAACGGCGAAGCGGCCCGCATCGGTATCATCTGCACGGCCATGCCCGTTCCGGGTGCGCCACGCCGCCGGAGCAGGCGATGTTTCTGGAGGGGGGCTGTTCGATACACCCCCTGATATGATATGAATCAGCAGGAATTGCATCGATTGATGAAGGATGCCGAAGCGGAGCTTCGGGAGGCCGGCATCGACGCGGCGGCGGCGGAAACGGAGATTGTCCTGCTGTCACTTCTGGATATCGAACGGGTCGATCTGTATTTGCACGGCGCGAAGCTGATCGACGACAATATCCGACAACGGTTTCATGATATTATCACACGACGCACCACCCGGTATCCCCTGCAGTACATTCTCGGCGAGATGTGGTTTTACGGGCGGAAATTCACGGTCAATCCGAGCGTGATGGTGCCGACGCCGGAGACCGAAATCCTGTGCGAAACCGCCGTGCATTTTATCGACTTTCGGGAGATCAAAAAGGCGAACGTCCTCGATATCGGCACCGGGTCGGGCGTTATCGCGGTGACGGTGGCCGGAGAGATCGACGATGCGGTCGTGACGGCGGTCGATGTATCCCGCGAGGCGCTGTCAACCGCGCGCGCCAATGCCGAGGCGATGAAAGTGGCGGATCGGATTTCACTGGTTTGTTCGGACTTGTTTTCGGCGCTGACACCGGAGAGGCAGTACGATTTGATTCTTTCCAATCCGCCGTATATTTCCGAGGACGAATATCGCGACCTTCCCCCGGAAGTGCTCGCCGATCCGAAACTCGCGCTGGTTTCCGGCGAACAGGGGATGGATATTATCGAGGCTCTGGTCGAACGCGCTCCCGATTATCTGGCGCCGAGCGGGCGGTTGATGTTCGAGATCGGGTACAATCAGGCCGATCTGGTGACGAAATTGACCGAGAATGACAACCGGTATATCTCGATGACGATTCTAAAGGATTTGAACGATATCGACCGCCTGGTAATACTGGGCGTATGAATCATGTTACAACGACTGGCCGACTGGTACCACACGATCCGCATGGAGCCGCTCGACTGGATTCAGGTCGAAATCAGCTCCCATTGCAACGGCGCATGTCTGTACTGTCCGCATACCGTCTGCCGTGACAGCTGGCGTCGCGGTTTGCTTCCTCTTGAGACTTATAAGAAACTGTTGCCCGCCTTTCGGGAAACGCATTTGGTATATCTTCAGGGCTGGGGCGAGCCGTTGATGCACGATAGCTTTTTTGAGATGGTTCGTCTGGCCAAAGACACCGGCGCGCGGGTCGGCACCACCACCAACGGGTCGATGATTACCGATGAGATGATTCCTGAGATAGTAGCCTCCGGTCTGGATATACTCACCTTTTCACTGGCGGGAATCGGCGAAAACAACGACGTGGTGCGCGGCGGATCGAGTTTCGCGCGGATTGTCGAGATTATCACGAAATTGAATGAAATCAAACAACATCGCGGATCGGTCACGCCGGCGGTGCATATCGCCTATCTGATGTTGCAGTCCAACCGTGACGATATTCGACAATTACCGAGTGTACTCGACGGTATGGGCACGGATCAGATCGTGGTCAGCACGTTGGATTTCGTGCCGTCGGAAAGTCTTCGTCATGAAATACTCTTTCCACGGAATGACGACGAGTATCAAACCGCGAGCGCGATTTTAGATCAAGTCGCCGAAGATGCCGCGCGTCGCGGAATCGCGTTTTATTATCATCTGGGCAACAAAAGCCGCAGGCAGACATACTGCACTGAAAATGTCGGCAAGGCCTGCTTTGTGTCATCGGACGGATCGGTCTCCCCCTGTGTGTTCACCAATGTTCCGGTATTCGATGATGATGCGGTGCACTTATGCGACGATGACGAATACACCCGCCTGAGTTTCGGCAATATCAACGACTCTCCCCTGCCGACAATATGGCAGGGCGATGAGTACCGGCGGTTTCGCAAGTCGTTCGAAGCCGATTCTATGCCGGAGTTTTGCCGTCGCTGTCCCAAACTGTACATGACCTGAATGATGAAGGATTTGCATTGTCGTGTGCGGATGCGTAATATATTGACATGAAACCCGACGAAATCAAGAAGATCAAGCCCCGCGCGAAAAAGATTATCGCCCGGTTGAAACAGGCGTATCCCGATTCGGGGTGTTCGCTGGTATTTCGCACGCCGCATCAACTGCTGGTGTCGACGATTTTATCGGCGCAGTGTACCGATGAGCGAGTGAACATGGTCACCAAAGACCTGTTCAAAAAGTACCGTTCGCCGAAGGCGTTTGCTCAAGCCGATATCATAGAACTTGAGGATGATATCCGTTCCACCGGATTTTTCCGCAACAAAGCCAAAGCGATCAAAGAATCGGCCCGGATTCTGGCCAATGATCTTAAAGGTGAAATGCCCCGCACTCTGCATGAGATGGTCAAACTTCCGGGAGTGGGCAGAAAAACCGGTTCGGTGGTACTCGGCGCGGCATTCGGCCTGGCGGAAGGAATCGTGGTCGACACCCATGTTATGCGGCTGTCGAGGCGTCTGGGATTCACGAAAGAGAAAGATCCGGTGAAAATCGAGCGGGATTTGATTGAGGTTATCCGCAAGGCGGATTGGATTCTTTACTCGCATTCGCTGATCGACCACGGGCGGGCGGTCTGCAAAGCCCGCAAACCGGCCTGTTCGGCCTGCGCCGCCAGATTGAAGAAGCGGCAGTTCTCGCGC
>CAZVNK010000197.1:0-5965 GCA_964628115.1 uncultured Ignavibacteriaceae bacterium
TACCGACCGTGGAGTGGGTGTATTTCGAGGGCGGCGAGGCGTTCATGTATTATCCTGTGATGCTGGAGGGCCTTCGCCTGGCCAAGGGACTCGGATTCAAAACCGGAGTGGTAACCAACTGCTACTGGGCAACGTCTGAAAACGACGCGGCTCTCTGGCTGGGTCCGCTGATGCAGGTCGGGCTCGATGATTTGAGTTTGAGCGACGATGAATTCCATCACGGTGAGACATCGCCCAGCCCCGCCAGGGCGGCGGCAACCGCGGCCGCTCGTCTGGGGATGCCGTCCGCATCGATATGCATCGAAAAGCCGACGGTCAAACCACCGTCGGACGGCAAGGGCGATCCGGTAATCGGCGGCGGGGCGCTGTTTAAGGGACGCGCGGTGGACAAACTCACCGAGGGACTTCCGGTCCGCCCACCGGGTGGATTCACCCAGTGCATTCATGAAGAACTGGTCGCGCCGAAACGGGTGCATCTCGACGCCTTCGGCAACGTGCAGGTTTGTCAGGGAATCAGTATCGGCAATACGTGGAATGTTCCGCTGTCGCAGTTGATTGCCGAGTATGACGCCGACACGCATCCCATCTGCGGACCGCTTGCCCACGGCGGACCGGATGAACTGGCGCGTACTTATCAGGTCAAACCGGCGGATGGATACGTCGACGAGTGTCATTATTGCTTTTTGGTGCGCAAAGCATTGATCGACAGATTTCCGGATCAACTCGCGCCCCGTCAGGTCTACGGGCCGTCGGAGTCCTCATCCTGACACAAGCGATCGGTCATCCGCTATGAAACGTCATTACAACATTTTGATTGCAGTCGGGGCAACCGTTGTCGGTTTGGTCATGATCGGTATGATCTGGCGGACGATTGACTATCAGCGCATTCTGTCACTTGATTATCGCACGCATTCTCGCGCGATTTCCCGTCTGGACACGATCGACATCCGGCAATGCGCGGCCAAAACGAAAACGCTGTTACAGCGAGATCATTTCCATATCATCAATGAGTATCAGATCGACTCGTCGCAAGTGGAAATCATCGCGCAGACACACACCTATTGGCTGTTTTCCGACGCATTCAACAAGGTAACGATTATCGATGGGATCGCCAGGCAACGAGGTACTCCCGACCAACCGGCCCGCACCATACTGGTTTTCAGCGGTAGTATTCGCACCGGATCACGAGTATATCGCTGGCTGGTGTTTCTGGGTATCATGACCGTTGTTGCGGTCGGACTGAAAAAAGAATACCTGCCGCATGTTTTCATGAAAGATACCAATGGCAATATATAAAGATAAGATTGCACGATGGATATTCGCTACGGCCGTTGTACTACGGCTGGCGTTCTTTTTTCTTATGATATCCGATTTGGGGGCGGATCATTTGATCGACCAATATCAGGATCCGATCAAATATGTCCGCGCCGCCGAATTTTCGTTCGGTCGGGCGAATGACGGCATAATCGACCTGTATTTGGTGGGGCTGGGCTATCCCTTCTTTCTGGGATTACTGACAATGCTCGGCGGACAGGTGTACTGGCCGGTTATTATCGTGCAAATATTACTCAGCGCCATAACCTGTGTTCTTATTTATAAAATCGCCTCACTTTTGCTCGGCAACGAATGGATCGCAATCGTCTCGGGATTTCTTGCGGCAATCTCCCTGACTTCGATATCACTGGCCAATGCCGTCGTATCGGAGACAGTTTTTTTCTTTCTGCTGGTGACCGCGTTTTACCTGTTTCTCAGGGGAATCGTGAAGAACAAGTGGCGGCCGGTCGTATTCGCCGGAATAGTCGGCGGACTGGCGGTGCTGGTGCGTTCGGCGGCACTGCCGTTTCCGTTGGTATTGATAATAATCGGTTTGTTGGCGCCATGTATTGTCAGGTCGGTCACGAAAAAACAGGCGGTATTCAAAACGACGATCGTCGCATTGATCATGCTGGCGATTCCGGCCATGTGGGGCGTGCGCAATCTTATCGTGCATGACACGTTCACCGTATCCAGCACCGGCTTACTGGCCGCAAAGACCTACCTTGCGGCCAAAGTCAAAATCGACGGCGAACGTCGACATATTCGAGATTTCAAACAGGTGCGCGACTCGCTGTACCGGGTGTCGCTGGCGAATTATGGACACAATCTCTACAAGCAGGATCAGGCGGAAAGCATGGCGATGGTTCTGGGGACTTTCAAAACCTATCCGGCATTATTCATCGAGCATTATTTCTCCATGATGTTTTACAATACAACGTCGGTCTCCAGCCTGCAACATTTGCAATTGCCGGGATACGATACATCGATGCAGTCGATAGAAAACACTATCCACGGCGACTTTTTCAATCCCGCCGTGCTGATGGTGTCACTACTGGGTTTCGTGGTGGTCCTGCGAATAAACCGCGCCACGGCGCTTATCCTGCTGTTGCCGGTGTTGTATTTCGCTATTATTTCGGGCGTGACATCCGGACAGGGTTCGCGGATATTTTTCCCTGCCATGCTGACGCAAGCCGTACTGGTCGCAACCGCACTGGTTTTTATGTATGATACAATTTTGACTGGGATACGTATCGTCAGACAGCCGAGATGATCACGACGATCGTAAATTGTGCATATTGACGAAGAATATCATGAATTCGACGGCGTAATCGGAGTGCTGGGGACCGAGGCTATCGGACGGCGGTTCGGCGATGAAAATCCGGCAGAGGCTTCTGGGACTATGCGAACAAATCGGACTCGCCTGGGAAGTGTCCAGTGTCGAAGAGGCGCATGAACGCTGTCGGCTGAACTGGGAAAAAGTCTCGCCGGAAACCCGGGACGTGCTGTCCTGGTGACTGATTATCACTAATCCAAAAAGCTGTTTAATGTGCGAACAATCGGCGAAACAGGCTCCGTTTTTTCTTCGCACTCCCGACGTGGAATGTATTGATGCGGTCGATCTGGTTGGCCATCCAGGCATGAATCAGATCCCGCACCATTTTGGCGTCGTCCTGCGTGCGAAATCTGAGCATATATCCTGAATTGTACCATCCGGTTTCATCGGAAAGTCTGCACCACCGGCACTGGGCATCGAGATGAATTTCATCACGACCGTTGATTTCACGATCCAGCGGCATGCGAAAATAATATATCTGATTGACCGTAACCGGTTGCTCACTCATCAGCTTCATCCCACGCGCCGACATATCGAGAACCTGTCCGACCGGAAGATTGGTGTGAAGGTCATAAACGATAACAGCTTCCGAAGCCTTACGCCTGATTTTCTGCTGTTTTCGTTCTTCGGCAACTCTCATATCGGTAGCCCCTATGCTCTTTCTCTTTATAATCGGATTTCGGAGACTGATTCTATAAATAAATTTTAGGTTTTTCCGAATTTTCAATCCATACAATATCACCCCCCTTCACTTTCGCTTCGTTCTTGACCTTATCGCCGAACATCGTATATTGAGAGAACCAATTGGATATAAGCGTATGAAACACACGAAAATGATAGGTCATTGGCTGATTCGACGACTGGGTATTGGGGCCTTGTCGGTCATCATTTTGGCTTTAATCACATGCCCAATCCTTGCACAAACGCCGGAAAATTTTGAACAGGCCAAATCCTATTCGGCCAAACAGAACCGTCCGATTCTGATGGAATTCGTTCACGAGGACTGAGAATTCTGTCAGAAGGCCGCTCGGGAAGCGGCCACGGTCGATGAGTTACAGGCGGCGCTCGAGGCGGTTATTCATCTGCCCTTCAATGTGAACGAGGGTGAGGGTGTCGCACTTGCGGAGCAGTACCAGGTCGGGCATACCTATCCGGTGTTTATTCTTGTCGACAGCACCGGCGAGGTAATCAAACGCTGGACCGGTTATACCGGTGGCGCCAAGGCCCTGATCGCGACACTGAACCGGGCGCTGTCGGACATGATCGGGATCGATGAACGGGCAAAACGCTGTGAGCAAAAACCCAATCATGATGACGCCGTTTTTCTGGCACGACATTATGCCGACGCCGGCGAGCATCTAAAGGCCATAACGTATTTCAGGCTGGCCGAGAAACTGAACACCAATCGCCTGGTCGGGTATGCGTATGACATTTTCACGAACACCGTCAACGCGGTTTGGGATGACCTTTTGCCTTTCCAAGAGGCGCTCGACGCGGCCGATTCGGTTCTCGATGCAAAACAGTGGAATACCGACAACATGATCAATGTCGGCAAGATGATGATTCATCTGGCTCGCCGAAAGAACAAAACCGAAACCGTCGGCAAATATCTTCTGGCCGCGATCAACGCGGCGTCAAACAGCCGTAACGCTCGCCATCAGGAAAGCTATCGACTGCTCCGGGCCGACTATTCCCTGCATATTTCCCATGACACAACCGAAGCGGTTGCGCTGAAAAAAGTGACTCTGGGCAAGGGTTGGGAAGAAAACCGCGATCGGTTTTACGATTTCGCCAGGTGGTGCCTGGAACGCAAGGTCAATCTCGCCGAGGCCGAGGAGTACGCCCGCAAAACGGTCAATTTGGTTTACCCCGGCAAAATCCGCGCCATGGTACTCAACACGCTGGCGGAGATCGCATTCGCGCGGGGTGACTCAAACCGGGCGGAGAAAATCATCCGGCTGGCAATCGAACAGGAACCGGACAACGAATACTATCAGCAACAACTGCGGCGTTTCGAAAAATCATCAGGCGATTAATATCAATCCGTCATTGAATAATCCGACGCCGGATAAGTATATGCAGTAAAACCAAAATCATTCTATCGGGAGGCAGGTATGCCGTTTTGTCCCAAATGCCGTTACGAATATCAACCGGGTGTTTCGGTCTGCCCGGATTGTAATGAAACACTGGTCGCGTCTCTTCCCCCGGAGACCGAGGAACCGTCGGATGAATTGATCGAAAAATACGAAGACTGGGTGCAACTGGCGCGGCTGACCTCGCAACCGTCGGCCGAAATGATTATGGAAGTCTTCAGGGAGAAGAAAATCCCGGCGGTTCTGCTTTCGGGAAGTGGCCATTTCGGGATCACCGGCCAGATGGGGATGTCATCGTTTCGTCCGGTCAATGGGGCTTATTCAATCATCGTACCCCGCGAGTTTATTGTCGACGCCGATCACGAGGCGGAAATCATTCTCGGCGAGGAATGGAAAAAGGCTTTATTGATTACCATCTCATGAGAAGACGATGAAACACATTATCCATTGACCTTCACTCGCCGATAATAGTATATTGTGCCGAAAAACGGATTCGTATGTCAACAGGAGGAACGGTAATGTCAAAACAGGCGGGATTGTTGATTCTTGCTATCGCTGTTTTACTCATCCTGCAATCGTGCGGGAAGGATATCGACGATATATACGCAGAAAATATCAAGGCCCGAGGCGGAATAGACAGCATTGAGGCATTGCACAGCTTGAAAATCACGGGGGCGCTTGTCACCAATACCGAAAACAGAGCGTTTACAATATGGGCACGACGACCGAATTGCATCCGTATGAACATCGCAACCAATGTTGATGATATGATTCTGGCGTCAGATGGTGATACATTCTGGTTCGATTCTCCCTATGATACGGATGGGGCGCTTCCCATGGACCTTGAATATGTAATTAAATTGAAAGAAATTTACGACGTGTTATTTGGTTTATTGCAATGCGGTCGCGAACGAGGCGACAGTATGGTTGTGGTTGGCAAGGAAAAAGTCGGTGAACGAGAATCGTATAAAATACAAACATTCGGAATAGACGGTGTTAATCAGGAAATTTACATCGACACGGATACATATCTGGAAATCAAACGACAGAGTATAGCATTACAGGCAGGCCAGAAGGTTGAAACTACCACGCTGTATGAAGACTACCGGGCGGTTGCCGGGGTTTTGCTTCCATATGCCTCGCAAGAATACGTCAACGATCGAATGGCTCATACGAGATTACTTACACGGATTGAGGCAAATATCGAAATGGCGGACACGCT
>CAZVNK010000198.1:0-1900 GCA_964628115.1 uncultured Ignavibacteriaceae bacterium
ACTGAAAGTCCGTCAATCAGCACCAGCAGTTTATTGGCAAAACGACCGCCGAAAACGCGCGAGGTAATAGCCCATTTGTTGGCGTCGATTTGTGCGACTACCAGTCCGGGAACATAGCGCAATGCTTCCTGAATGGATGTCACTCCAAGGCGCTTCAAATCCTCATTGCGCAAGACAAACACCGCCGCGGCCGCATCAGAGATACGTTCGGTCTTTTTGGACACCGATGTCACCTCGATATTCATCAGATCTTCAATGCGCAATTCCGTGAGATCGTAATCGTTATCGTGATCATGCGGATATTCGCCGTCAAACCTCACAACACAGGGAATGCCCGGCAGAAGTAACAAAGACAGCAGTATGACCGCGCGTAAGAAGCGCATACGGGATGACAACGCCGTCATCATATTTCGAATCCAAATATTTACAGACATCTTTTTATCAGATAGCATCATTTGGTCGGGGAAAACGCCGTATCGACGATGATAGTATCAGACCACCAGCCCTTTTTTACACACCCGGTATCCCGACAATACCAATACCGATGCCCCTTTAATAATCTGCATTAATTATGTTATATTTATCGACCGAACCGCGTTAAATCTGAGTCGGAAGGTCGACTTTCGGAAGTGTAATCCCCAAATCATGGACTTTATAAACCCATGAGCGATTTCAAGTTCGGACTTTCGACTCTACCGGCGACACCGCCGGCACATATCCCCCTAATTCACTATGAGTTACAAGACATGACAGAGGAGTTCGATCGAACCATCAGCACTCGGGATCAGGACCGTCCGAATAAATAAAAGAGATGAGATAGAGAATATCCAGCAAATTGCCGGTTTCGTCGTTATTGACATCGCCGGCCTCGATCGGGATCGGATCCGGGCCGTCGGAGTAGATATAGGCGATCAAATGCAGAATATCCAACAAATTGATGGCGCCGTCATGATTGACGTCGCCGCAAAGGTAATTGGAATAACTGATATTATACAGGACGCTTAAATTCGATGACCAGTAATTGGCCGTTGCCAGATCAAGATTATTATCTCCGTTAAAATCCGCCACACAGATAGAAACCGGGCAGTCTCCCGCATAATACTGCTCGGCGGCGGCGTATATCCCTCCGCCCTGATTCCGCAAAAAGGACACACTGTCTCCGTAGCTGTCCGCCGTAACCAGATCAAGCAAACCGTCGGCATCGAAATCGCCGCCGCATACCGTTGCCGGATAGGAGCCAACGCCATAGGATACGCCTTTTGCCAGGGATCCGTCCCCGTTGTTTAGCAAAACCGCCACTGACTCGTCGTTGTAATGCACCACGGCCAGATCCACGGCCTCATCGTCATCCAAATAACCGACATACAAGGCAAACGGACCGTCACCGACCAAATATTCCACCGGGGCCATAAAAGTGGCGTCCCCGTTATTGAAAAGCACGGAAACACTATCCACGGCATAATTGGCAACGGCAAGGTCGATGTCCAAATCACCGTCGAAATCGGCGCAGACCAGAGACATCGGCTGATCCCCGGCACCATAGGTTCCTCCGGTCGTAAATCCGCCACTGCCGTCATTGAGCATAATCACCACGTCATCGGTTTCCAGATTGATCACGGCCAGATCGTTGCCGTTTTCCCCGTTAAAATCGGCCACGACAACCGCCCGTGGATAAATGCCGATATCATGGTGCACGATGGTTCCGAAGGAGCCGTATCCGTCGTTATAATACACCGAGACGTTTCGTGAGGACAGGTTTGCCACGACCAGATCAAGAGCCAGGTCGTTATTCAAATACGCGGCCTTGATTGAGTTGGGATAGGCGCCGGTTACTTCGATTTCGGTCATAACGAAAACGGCATCTCCTGACGATATCAGAGAGCGAGCTTTCGTACTCTAG
>CAZVNK010000198.1:1910-5930 GCA_964628115.1 uncultured Ignavibacteriaceae bacterium
GAAAACGGCATCAGGCTGACACATGAGGATCATTAACGCGTCGTCATCGGCACAAACCGCGGCCATATCCGGATCACCGTCATTGTCGAAATCGCCGGTCGTGACACTCCGAGGAAAATCACCCAAAGAATAGAATACCGGAGAGGAGAAAAATCCCTCCTGAGCCACCGTCACCTGACAGACCAGTAGCAGTCCGGCGAACAGAGCCATCAATTTTCGAGCCACGTCGCTCCCAGTTTAAAACAACATCAGGTCGGTAAGTGTAGTAATACAATTAATCGGAATATAGTATAAACGGCGGGAAAGTCAAGGTTGATTTGTTCGAACCATCTGAGCGACGGGGACTTGGAGTGATTTCTATGGATTAAGAATGATTAGGCGTTGATGCCGACGGTGAAACAAATTCCAAAGAAGAGGGGTTTAATAAATAAATAGGAATACGAGATCATTATACTCCTTTTTTAAGAGTATAAACGGCAACTGGAAAGGATTTGTAAACATGCAACATCGAGGATTTGTCAAACCGGCGCTGATGGCAATGGCGGCGTTAGTGATTATCGTCGGTAGCTCTATCGCCGTCGATCTGGCTCCGGAATTGAAGGAGAAACTGCAAAAAGACGGCGTTTTGACCGAATATCTGGCACGCCATGCCGAGGATCACGCCAAAGGTATTTGCGCACCGGAACAAAGACTCCTTCTGCCGAGTTTGAGTTCGGCGAAAGCCGACGGCGTTGATACCGTCCGAGTGCTGGTTCTGCTGGTAGATTTCAGCGATAACCCTTATAATGCCGGCGCGGTGGCCGCGACTGCCGGGCAGTTCGATTCGGTGCTGTTTTCAACCGGCGGTATCAATCCGACCGGATCAATGACCGAATTCTATCTGGAAAATTCCTACGGCAAGTTTTTTATACGTGGCGACGTGTATGGTTGGTATCGCATGCCGCAGACGTATGCCTATTATGTCGATGGTCAGCGCGGTTTCGGAACGTATCCGCAAAACGCTCAGCGTCTGACGGTCGATGCGGTTCTGGCGGCCGATGCCGCCGGTGTGGATTTTTCCGTGTATGACATTTTCGGCCCCGCCGGTGTACCGGACGGCAATGTCGACGGGCTATTCGTTGTTCATGCCGGGCCGGGTTACGAGGAAACCGGGAATCTCAACATGATTCACTCCCACAAATGGTCGCTGGGAAGCAATGCCCAGTATCTTGACGGTGTCTGGGTCAACGCCTACACCCAGGAACCGGAAGAATCGGCGATATCGGGATCCATTTCGCCGATCGGGGTATTCGCTCACGAGTACGGCCACTTCATCGGTCTTCCCGATTTATATGATATTGATGGCGAACCGTCCACGTCGGACGGTTTGGGCCGCTGGTCGTTGATGGCGGGAGGTTCGTATAACGGCGGCTCACGCACACCTTCGCATTTCGATGCCTGGAGTAAAACGTATGTCGGTTTCGTTCAGCCCATTGAGGTTGTCGACAATCTTGTCGACGTCGCGATCCCACAGGTGGAAACCGATCCGGTGATTTACAAACTCTGGGCGCTGGGTGATTACAGCGATTCGGAGTATTTTCTGGTTGAAAACCGTCGGCGAACGGGATCCGACATCGCTCTTGCCGGCGAGGGACTGCTTGTATATCATGTCGATGACGACCGTTTCGGCAATTATGATCCCGACCATTATCATGTCGCTCTCGAACAGGCTGACGGGCGGTTCGATCTTGAATACGGCCCCGGCTCCAGCGATGCCGGCGATCCTTACCCCGGTTCCAACGGAGTGCGGTCATTCGATGATTTATCTGAGCCGAGCAGTCGCAGTTACGGCGGACTGACGACCGAAGTATCGGTGTGGAATATCTCCGATTCGGATTCGATCATGACCGCCAATCTCGACGTGCATTTTTCGCGTCCCAAATTCATTCTGGACTCTGCCTTATTCGATGATTACGGCGGCGATAATATTCTTAATCCCGGCGAAACGGTGAACCTCACCTTTTATGTGACCAATGCCTGGGATGATGCCAATAATGCGGTCATCAGCATGTCCACAACCAATCCCGATATCGAATTCACACCGTCATCCATATACCAGGCGGTCATTCCCGGCGATTATGCCGTGTTTGACAACCGCACGCAACCCTTTGTCTTCACTGTTCCCCAGGTCGAGCGAACGGTGTATGACACGTTCTTCGTCACGATAGAATCGGATGGCGGCGACTATGTCACAACCTACGATTTCGAGATGATTCTGGGAGAGCCGGAGATTTTGATTGTCGATGATGATCGCGGCGAGCAGTATGACACTCTGTATGTCGGAGACATATACCGCAAGGGCAGTCCGGCCCACGTCTGGAACAAATCGACCAAAGGCTCTCCGACGGCAGAAACTCTCGGAAATTACGATATGGTCTACTGGTTTACCGGCGACACCTTTTCCGATTTGATTCAACCTGCCGATATCGAAGCGATCAAAGGTTATCTGGACAACGGTGGGAACCTGTTTTTGTCCGGACAGACCCTGGCGGCTGAACTGCACGAGCAGGATTCCGCTTTTCTCGCCGACTACCTGCATGCCGGATTGGGCGCTCCCTTTTTCAGCTTGACCCATCTCGGTGTGGCCGACTCACCGGTGGGTGATGGCCTGCGTATACGTTACACCAGTTATGCCCATCAGGAGTATACGGTCGCCACGACTATCATGCCGACCAATGAAGGTGTCCCGATATTTAATTATCAGGGAGGCGGGGTGTCCGCAGTGGCGTATTCGGGTGAATACAAGGTCGTGTTTTTCAACTGGGGATATGAAGATATCGCCAACACTTTTGCCAGTTACGACACGCGTGACACCGTGGGCAATCGCATTCTGGAGTTCTTCCGATCCGATGGATCAATCGTGTGCGACTGCCAACCGGGTGAAGCCGATGGGCAGGAGGGTGTGAATCTGCTGGACATTCTCTATCTCATCGATGCCGTTTATCAGGACGGTCCGCCACCGGTTCCCTACGCTGTCTGCTCAGGAGATATCAATTGCGATTGCACCGTGAATCTGCTGGATATCCTTTCCTTGATTTCATTCGTGTATACCGATGGTGAAACTCCCTGTGATTGCTCCGGTTTTACTTCTGCATGTAGTGCTTTACAATAAAGCATTTTCTTTTAAGCGTCATAAGCCCTTCTTTGTGTATCAGAGAGGGGCTTATTTCTTGACATAATCACCAAAACGCGTATATTGTGTTTGTAAGGCAGGTATCCCAGGAAGAGGTTGGCAGTTACAAGCATGGTGTGCAGCAGCTTCCGGGGTGCTAGGTACAAGGTGGTCCACGATAAAAACCTGCATGAACCACGCCTCTCCTCACCACCCTTAACCTATTGAAATGTAGTGTACAAAACCAAAAGTACAACAAAACAAGGGAGAATGTCATGAGGTATGCAACTGGATGCACGATGTTCGTGTTGATGGCGTTGCTGGTCGCGTCCAATCTGTTTGCGGCCGGAGTCCCTCAATTGATCAACTATCAGGGTCGGCTCACCGATGCCGGCGGCAATCCGGTAACCGACGGAAATTATCAAATGTCGTTTGCCATTTACTATACCGAGACCGGCCCGAGTCTTCCAGCATGGAACAGCGGGACACAAACGGTCACCGTAACCGGCGGCCTGTTTACCTATCAACTGGGATCGAACGTCGGCCTGATGCCGTCTTTGTTCGAATCCGACACTTCGCTGTATCTCGGTATTACTGTCGGCACCGATCCGGAAATCACGCCGCGAACCCGGCTGATCTCAGTGGGCTATGCTTTTCAGGCCGGGCAGGCCGACACCGCAAACCACGCCCTGACGATTGCCGATGATGCCGTGACCAGCGTCAAAATAGCCGATGGCACGATTCTCGGCGATGATATCGGCGACAACGGCGCCGCCAATGGTCAGGTGTTGAAATGGAACGGCACAAACTGGTTGCCCGCCGATGACAACACCGGAACCGGCGGAGTCGGCGGGTGGACCGACGACGGC
>CAZVNK010000199.1:0-3893 GCA_964628115.1 uncultured Ignavibacteriaceae bacterium
ACGATGGCAAAAAAACTGATGAAAGGCAATGAGGCGATCGGCGAGGCCGCGATTTGCGCGGGCGCGCTGAATTATTTCGCCTATCCGATCACCCCCCAGAGCGAAGTGGCCGAATATCTCTGCTGGCGTCTTCCTGAAGTCGGCGGGACATTCGTGCAGGCGGAATCGGAAGTCGCGGTGGGGAACATGCTGTTCGGCGCGGCGGCGTCGGGCAAGCGGGTGTTCACGACCTCGTCGAGTCCCGGTATCAGCCTGATGCAGGAGGCGATTTCCTACATCGCGGGGGCGCAACTGCCGGTGGTGTTCGTCAACATCATGCGCGGCGGTCCCGGCCTGGGCGGGATTCTTCCGGCGCAGTCGGATTATTTCCAGGCGGTGAAAGCGGGCGGTCACGGTGATTATCACCTGATCGTGCTGGCGCCGTCGTCGGTACAGGAGGCGGTCGACCTGATGATCGAGGCTTTCGATATGGCCGACAAGTATCGCAACCCGGTGATGCTGATCGGCGACGGGATGATCGGCCAGATGATGGAGGCGGTGGAGTTCCCGTCGGAACATCGTCCGCAGAACGATCCGACTAATTCGGATTGGGCGTTGACCGGCGCGAAGGATCGCAAGTCGCGGATTACCAAGTCGTTGTTTCTCGATCCGGTGATGCTGGAGGAAAACAGTTTCCTTCTGGCGGATAAGTACAAAGAAATCAAGAAAAACGAAATCCGTTTCGAGAAGTACAAAGTGACCGACAAGAACCGAATCCTGATCATGGCGTACGGCACAATGGCTCGTATCTGCCAGACCGCGATCGACGAACTTGAGGACGAGGGAATCAGTGTCGGGCTGTTCCGCCCGATTTCGCTGTATCCGTTTCCGGAGGCGGCGGTTTTCACGGAATCGACCAGGAACAACATCGAGAAAGTGCTGGTGGTCGAGATGAGTGTCGGGCAAATGATCGAGGATATCGAACGCTGTCTCAAGGGTCAGCGTGAAATAGATTTTTACGGCCGTACCGGCGGTATCGTTCCGACCCCCAATGAGGTCAAGGACAAAATCCGCGAGATGTTGGGGATCAAGAAGTGATCTTCGAAAGCAAACGAGGATAACATGGCATATCAAGCAAATACAATATTCGCCCGCCCGGAATCGTTGAGCGAGAATATCACGCATTACTGTCCCGGGTGTACGCACGGTGTCATCCATCGGCTGGTGGCGGAGTCACTCGACGAGTTGAACCTGCGCGAGCGGGCGGTCGGAGTGGCGCCGGTGGGATGCTCGGTGCTGATATACAATTATTTCAACTGCGATTTTCTGGAAGCTCCGCACGGCCGCGCGCCGGCACTGGCGACCGGATTCAAACGCGTCCGTCCCGACATGATCGTGTTCACGTATCAGGGGGACGGCGATCTGGCCTCGATCGGTATGGGCGAAATCGTCCACGCCGCCAACCGGGGTGAAAAGTTCACGACGATATTCGTCAACAACGCGATCTACGGCATGACCGGCGGCCAGATGGCGCCGACCACGATGCCGGGTCAACGCACGACCACGTCACCGGGCGGACGCGATGTCAACCTGGTGGGGTACCCGATCCGGATGGCGGAACTCCTGTCGACGCTGAAGACTCCGGCCTTCGTGGCGCGAACGTCGGTGCATACGCCGATGCATGCGGTGCAGGCCAAACAGGCGATCAATACGGCATGCCGTCTGCAGAAGGAAAACAAGTGTTGCTCGCTGGTGGAGGTGCTTTCCTCCTGCCCGACCAACTGGGGAATGGCTCCGCCCGAAGCGACCGAATGGCTGGCGGAAAACATGATGCCGTACTATCCGCTGGGTGTTTTCAAGGATCCGGAGCGGGAGGAGGCGTCGTCATGACCGGTCAAATCGAAGTCGTTTTTGCGGGTTTCGGGGGCCAGGGGGTGATGACGGCCGGACAACTTCTGGCCTATACCGCGATGGACGAAGGCAAGCAGGTGGCGTGGATTCCGTCGTACGGCCCGGAGATGCGCGGCGGCACGGCCAACTGCACGGTGGTCGTATCGGAAAATCGGATCGGTTCGCCGATCATCAACAATCCGATGGCGGCCTGCGTGTTCAACCGTCCCTCGCTGGACAAGTTCGGCGGATTGATTCGAGCCGGCGGGTTGTTGTTGATCAACAGCTCGCTGATCGACGTGACATCGGGGCGCGACGACGTAACGGAGTTGTTGGTCCCGGTGAACGATATCGCGATGAAGGCCGGCAGTCCCAAGTCGGCCAATATGGTCATGCTGGCGGCGTTCGTGGCGATGACGGATATCGTTTCGTTCGACGCGTTGGAAAAGATGTTCATGGAAAAACTGGGTTCCAAGAAAAAGGAATTGCTGGAGATTAACCTGAAGGCTTTCGCAGAGGGGCGCAAGCTCGCCGAGAAAGCAAAGGCCGGAGGGAAAGCATGACGCAGAATGACATGACCAAACTTACGGAGATATTCGATCACTATCCGACCGATTCCGGTTCGCTGATAGGGGTTTTACAGGATATACAGCGGGAATTTCATTATCTGCCGCGCGAGGCGATGGCAAAGACGGCGGAGACGCTGGGTGTACCGTTAAGCAAGGTGTACAGCGTCGCGACGTTTTACAACGCGTTCAGCCTGACGCCGCGCGGTGAGACGATCATCCGGGTGTGCAAGGGCACGGCCTGCCATATCAAGGGGGCCGATCTGCTTCTCGATCAACTGGAATCGGGGTTGGGGATCAAGCCCGGCGAAACCACGGAAGACATGAAATACACGCTGGAAGTCGTCAACTGCGTCGGAGCCTGCGCGATGGCGCCGGTGATGATCGTCAATGACAAGTACTACGGCAACGTCGCCTGCAACCGGGCGCTGAAACTGGTCAAGAAGGATTGAGATGCGTATCGATAGTATTACAAAACTGAGCCAGTGGCGGCAGGAATGCCAGGCGAAGCTGACGGCTCAGAAACGGAAGGTACTGGTCTGCCTCGGTCCCGGATGTCTTGCCGGCGGTTCCGATGAAATCCTCGAGGAATTCAAACGGATTGTCGCCGAGAAGAAGCTGGCCGACGTAACGGTCGACGCGGTCAAGAAGACCGGGTGTCACGGCTTTTGCGCCCGGGGGCCGCTGGTGGTGATCGAGCCGGAGGGGATTTTTTATTCCAAGGTGAAAAAGGCCAACGTGGCCGAGATCGTCGAGACCACACTCGAAAAGGGCGAGGTGGTCGAGAAATTATTATATAAAGATCCCAAAACGGACAAGACCTATACCGATTATAAAGAGATTCCCTTTTACGCCCGGCAGAAGCGGATCTCGCTTCGCAACGTCGGGCAGATCGATCCCGATGAGATCGACGAATATGTCGCGCGCGGTGGGTATTCAGCGCTGGCGAAAGTGTTGACGGAGATGAAGCCGCAGGAGGTGATCGACGAGGTTTCCAAATCGGGCCTGCGCGGTCGCGGCGGCGGCGGTTTTCCGACCGGTCGCAAGTGGGCCACCTGCGCCAAAGAGGACGCCGACATTCGTTACGTTTTATGTAACGGCGACGAAGGCGATCCCGGGGCGTTCATGGATCGCTGTATCATGGAGGGTGACCCGCACTCGGTGCTGGAGGGGATGATCATTTGCGCCTTTGCGGTCGGTTCCCGCGAGGGGTACGTGTACGTTCGCGAGGAATACCCGCTGGCGGTAATCAACATGCAGAAGGCGATCGACGCGGCGCACGAGTGCGGCCTGCTCGGTGAGAATATCATGGGCACCGGATTCGATTATGACGTCAAGATCAGTCGCGGCGGCGGGGCATTCGTCTGCGGCGAATCGTCGGCGCTGATGCGTTCGGTGGCCGGTGAGATCGGCGAGCCGCGCGCCAAATACATTCGCTCGGTGGTCAAGGGTCTGCAC
>CAZVNK010000199.1:3903-4911 GCA_964628115.1 uncultured Ignavibacteriaceae bacterium
GTCGAAACCTACGCGACCGTGCCGGTCATCATGGAGAAAGGCGCGGACTGGTTTGCGTCGATCGGCACCGAAAAAAGCACCGGCACCAAGGCGTTCTCGCTGGCCGGAAAGGTGCTGAACACCGGTTTGATCGAAGTGCCGATGGGAATCACCCTGCGCGAGATCATTTTCGACATCGGCGGCGGTATCCCGGACGGCCGGGAATTCAAGGCGGTGCAGACCGGCGGGCCGTCGGGAGGATGTCTTCCCGCCGACAAGCTCGATTTGCCGGTCGATTTCGATTCGTTGACCAAGGCCGGTTCGATGATGGGTTCCGGCGGCATGATTATCATGGACGACCGCACTTGCGCGGTCGACGTGGCGCGCTATTTTCTCAATTTCCGCGTGGAGGAATCCTGCGGGAAATGCGTGCCGTGCCGTGAGGGATTGTATCAACTGCACAAGCTGTGCGTCAAAATCTGCGAGGGGAAAGCCTCGGAGGACGACCTGGCGCTGATGGAGCGATTGTCGAAAGTGATTCAGACGGCGTCGCTGTGCGGCCTGGGACAATCGGGGCCGAATCCGTTCGTCAGCACGGTGCAGTATTTTCGCGACGAGTACCTGGCGCATATCCGGGACAAGAAATGTCCCGCCGGGGTGTGCCGCGAATTGATTACGTACACCATCAACGACAAGTGCACGGGGTGCCTGGCCTGTATCAAGGTTTGCCCGGTGGACGCCATAACCGGTGAGAAGAAAAAACTGCACGTAATAGATCAGGAGGCCTGCACGCGTTGCGGGTCATGTTACGCCGTGTGTAATTTCGACGCCGTCGATATTGTATGATTGGGTAAAATATGGTACACATAACAATAAACGGAAAAGTCGTCAAAGCCGCCGAAGGGGAGATGCTGTTGACGGTAATCAAGCGCGAGGGAATCGATATCCCGGCGCTGTGCCATCACGAAGCGATCGAACCGACCGGCAACTGCCGACTGTGCATGGTGGAGATCACCCGCGCGGAGTGGG
>CAZVNK010000199.1:4921-5925 GCA_964628115.1 uncultured Ignavibacteriaceae bacterium
CGTGTTTGTATCCGGTCGAGGACGGATTGATCGTCAACACCCATACTCCCGAAGTGATCGAAATCCGCAAGACGATTCTCGATTTGCAACTGGCCAACTGCCCCGACTCCGACGTGATCCAGAAGATGGCGGAGGAATACGGGATATACAAGACCAGTTATGAAACGGTTCCCGAGGGCGACAACTGCATCATGTGCTACGCCTGCACGCGCATCTGCGAGGTGCTGGGCAAAAGCGCCATTTCGGCGGTGATGCGCGGACATCGGAAGGTGATCGCGCCGCCGTTCGGGGAGGAGCCGCCGGACTGTATCGGATGTCTGAGCTGTGCACAGATCTGTCCGACCGATGTTATTCCGTGGCTTGACGAAAACGGCACGCGCACGATCTGGAAGAAGAAGTTTAATCTGATTGCCTGCAAGAAATGCGGCAAAACGATCATTACGAGGGAATTCGCCGATTATATTATGGAGAAGCGCGAGATCCCGTCGGAATATTTCGACACCTGCGATGACTGCAAGCGGGTTGAACTGGCCAATAAAATGGGCGAGTTGGTCGAAGCGGCGAAGGAGGTTACATTATGAAGTTCCGTTTTAAAGTAATCCCGTCGCTGTGTATCGGTTGCCGGACCTGTGAGCTGGCCTGCGCCTTCACACATTCCCAGGATAAGAAACCGGGCCGCAGTCGTATTTATCCGATCGCATACGCCAAAGATAAATATGTGCCGGTGGTGTGTCTGCAGTGTGATGACGCGGCCTGCGCCAAGTCGTGCATGTTCGATGCGCTCAAGCGGAACGAAGAGACCGGCGCCATCGAGCTGGACAAGGAAAAATGTGTCAAGTGCATGGCCTGTGTGGCGGCCTGTCCGTTCGGTTGCAGTTTGATCGATGATGTTCACGACGAGGTGGTCAAGTGCGATGTCTGTGGCGGCAAACCGGCCTGTGTGCAGTTTTGTCCGACCAAGGCATTGGTTTACGAAAAGATTGGGTAGATGGTCAGAAGACGAT
>CAZVNK010000200.1:0-5924 GCA_964628115.1 uncultured Ignavibacteriaceae bacterium
GGCTGTAAGTACCGGGCAAATCGACAATGGTAATGCCGTAGTCCTTGTAGTTTTTATGGCCGATACGTTTTTCGACGGTGACGCCGGGGAAATTGGCGACTTTTTGATGCGCCCCGGTCAGGCCGTTGAAAATGGATGTTTTACCGGAATTGGGATTGCCGGCAAGGGCGATTTTTATTTCCGTACGCGGTTTCACGATGTCATTCCGGAAGCGGTTCCACCGAAATCAGCGCGGCTTCACTTCTGCGAATACTGATATGCCCATTGCCGAATGAAATTTCGAGCGGGTCTTTCAGCGGTGCGGTTTTGACCATCGTGACCACTTCCCCGGCATGCAGGCCGAGATCGTACAATCGGCGTCGAATCGCGCCGTACCCGGCAACCGCGAGCACTTTCCCCTTTTGTCCTTGTCGTAATTTATCAAGACTCATTTTGGTTTCCGTTGTCATATCATTCATGTCTCTCATGTAATATGGTCTTTGCGCCCCCGGTTTTTAACCTTGGAAAGGCTTTTCATGAAGGCTTCAAGCTGTTTGAGCGTTTCCCGGCTGATGGTATGTTCGATACGGCAGGCTTCCTCTTCGGCGATTTCCAGCGGCCGTTTCAGAATGTTGTGCAGAAAATCCCGCAGGGTGGTATGAGCATGATACACTTCGGCCGCCTTCTTCTCCCCCTCGGGATTGAGTACGATTTTGCCGTAATGTTTCTGCCGAACCAGGCCGTTTTCTTTCAGACGGGAAACCGCCGATTTGACGGTCGGCAGGCTTACCCCCAGTTCCCGGGCAACGTCGGATATTCCGACGTGATCTATTCTCCGCGACAGGAGATAAATCGCCTCCAGGTAATCTTCCTCACGTGACGTTATTGCCATAGCATGTTATAATATTAGACTAATCTAACTTTGTCAAGTCCTCTTTTATCATACGTTCCCATTATTTTTTCGTAGTATATCTTTTTGAAATCCAACGCATTGAGTATTCATTGACGTATAGTTGACAATTAAAACCGACATACGGCCGTCCCGATATTTTGCTTTGCAATCGGCCGCGAGATGATATATTCTTTTGACGGTATTGATGTTAATAACATATCGAAAGATAATGCAATGATAATCGGCACACGCGGAAGCAAACTCGCGCTGTATCAATCGAATCTGATCCGAGATTTACTGGCAAAGATGGATTGTGAGGCGAAATTGCGCATAATCAAAACCGTCGGCGACAAGATTGACCGACTCAGTTTCGATAAGATCGAGGGTAAGGGCTTTTTCACCAAGGAATTGGAAGAGGCACTGCTGGATAAATCTATCGATCTGGCGGTGCATTCGCTGAAGGACCTTCCCACCGACCAGCCGCCGGGTTTGATAATCGGGGCGTACTGCTCGTCGGTCGATGCTTCGGAATTGCTTCTTTTGCATTCCAATGCCTATGATCCCCATCTGCCGCTGTTTTTAAAGAAAAACGCCGTGGTCGGCACCAGTTCGGTGCGGCGGGAATCGCAACTGCGGCATCATCGGCCGGATCTGACCGTCAACGGTCTGCGCGGCAACGTGCCGACCCGGGTGCGCAAACTGACCGAGGGGCAATACGATGCTATCGTGATTGCCAAAGCCGGAGTGGAACGCCTGCAACTCGATTTGGGCGATCTGAAAGCGATTCCGCTGGATCGGAAGAAGTTTCTTCCCGCTCCGGGGCAGGGAATTCTGGCGATTGAGATTCGCGAGGATGATCAAAAGGCCGTGGAGATAATCGCCAAACTCAATGACAGCGCCACCGAGCAAAAGGCCCGTCTCGAACGCGGTCTGCTGGCGCGCTTTCAGGGCGGCTGTCAGCTTCCGCTGGCGGTGACATCGGATATCGCCGACGGGCAATACCGACTTAAGGCGTTTCTCGGTCATCGCGACGGCGAAGACTGGAAAACGCCCTCGATGTATGAGGGATCGGGAGTATCAATCGAGCAGTTGATCGAAGATGCCTATCAGAAGCTGAGCCAGGCGGAGTCGGAATCGGCATGAAAACGAAGGTGCTGATTACCCGCACGAAAACAGAGGGGGAAGTGTTTTTTGCGAGGCATCTTGATATTATCGAACCGGTCTACTACCCCGTATTCGAAATCGTGCCGCAGTATGATACAAGACAAATACATGACATGTTGTCGCGACTGGATATGTATCATTGGATCGTGTTTACCAGTAAAAACACGGTGCGTATTTTCATGGATATTTTGCGTGAACATGACATGACATTACCCCAAAAGGTGAGAATCGCCACGGTCGGTCGCAAGACGGCGGAGGTGGTGCGCACATACGGACTTGAGGTGGCGTTCGTACCGACGCGTGAGGACGGACAGGGCCTTCTGGCGGAATTACCGAAGGCCATGACAAAAACTGACACCGAGGTGCTATTGCCGCAGGGCGAAGCCGCGCCGGAGTTACTCCGCGACGGGTTTGCCAAAACGGGATTGCATATCACGCATGGCACGCTGTATAAAACCTGCCCGGCCGATCCGAAGACTCTGCCGGAGATTGACCTGTCAGCCATTGCCTGGTATCTTTTCACCAGCCCGCTATCGGTGAGATTCTTCAAAGAACTGGGGCATACACTGCCGGATAATTGTCGAATCGCGGCGATCGGAGAACCGACGGCCACTGCGTTGAAAAAGCATTTTCGCGCGCCGGATTATGTGCCGCCCAAAGCCGACGGGCACGATATCGTAAACAAAATCAGGGAGTCGCTTTAATATGGAAATGATAAACCGTCCCCGGCGACTGCGCCGGAACAGAGTCATCCGCGATATGGTCGCGGAAACCCGGATCGATCCGGGAAAGATGATTATGCCCTATTTCATCTCCGAAAAAGGTACGGAACGCACGGAAATCGGTTCCATGCCGGGTATCTATCGCGATCCGGCGGATAAATTCATTGAATCGTTCAAGAGTGATTTCGAGCTGGGTATCGACAAGATCATGCTGTTCGGGGTGGTGGGACACAAAGACGACAAGGCCTCAATGGCCGACCACAAAGACAACCCGGTGATACAGGTGATATCACAACTGAAAGAGCAGTATGGCGACAAGATTTTTGTTGCGACCGATATCTGCCTGTGCGAGTACACCTCGTCGGGGCATTGCGGATTGGTCAGAAACGGTCGAATCGACAACGACAGCACGCTTCCGAGACTGGCCGAGATGGCAATGGCGCACGTCCGCGCCGGGGCGGATTGTATCGGGCCGTCGGACATGATGGACGGACGGGTCGGTTTCCTGCGCGATGTGCTGGAAGAAACCGGAAATCCAGACACGATTATTCTGGCGTACACCGCCAAGTACGCCTCGAGTTATTACGGGCCGTTTCGCGACGCCGCCGAAAGCGCGCCGCAATTCGGCGACCGCAAATCATACCAGATGGACTTTCGCAATCGGCGGGAGGCGCTCAAGGAAATGCAACTCGATCTCGAAGAGGGCGCGGACATGGTCATGGTCAAACCGGCGCTGGCGTATCTCGACGTGATCCACGCCTGCCGGGAGCTTTCCCCGGTTCCGGTGGCGGCCTATAATGTCTCGGGCGAATATACGATGGTAAAATTGATGGCAAAGGCCGGCGCGGTGAATGAACGGGACATGGTTACCGAAAATCTCACGTCGATATTCCGGGCCGGCGCGGATATTGTCCTGACTTATCATCTTCGGGACATTCTGAAAAACGGGTGGGCCGATGACTGAGCATGGCAAATCACAAGCGCTGTATAACCGCGCGACCAAACTCATGACCGGCGGGGTCAATTCGCCGGTGCGGGCATTCAAAGCGGTCGGTGGAACACCGATTTATATCGACCGGGGCGAAGGGGCGTACTTGTTCGACGTCGACGGCAACAAATATCTCGACTTTTGCTGTTCATGGGGACCGTTGATTTTGGGCCATGCGCATCCGGATATCGTGGCGGCAATCAATAAAACCGCCTCGCGCGGGACCAGTTTCGGCACGGTGCATGAGAACGAAGTTTTGCTGGCGGAGAAAATTATCGAACTCTGCCCGCATATCGAACGGATACGGTTCGTATCGAGCGGAACCGAGGCGGTGATGTCGGCAGTGCGGCTGGCGCGCGGATTCACCGGCAGAGACAAGATTATCAAGTTTTCGGGGTGCTATCACGGGCATTCCGATTACCTGCTGGCCTCGGCGGGATCGGGGCTGGCGACGTTCGGCATACCGTCATCGGCGGGCGTCCCGAACGATTTTGCCAAACATACGCTGATTGCGCCATTGGACGATACCGAAGCGGTGGAACGATTGTTCGATGAGTACGGCATGGATATCGCGGCGGTGATTATCGAGCCGGTTCCGGCCAATAACGGTCTTTTACTTCAGAGCAAAGAGTACTTATCATTCCTGCGGGAAATCACCAAAGCCAACGGCACCCTCTTGATATTCGATGAGGTTATCTCCGGATTCCGCGTGGCTCCCGGCGGCGCGGTCGAACATTACGGCAAAGTGGTCGGCGGCGGTCTTCCGGTTGGCGCGTTCGGAGCCTCCGAAGCGATCATGAGCCGTCTCGCGCCGGACGGCCCGGTGTATCAGGCGGGGACACTGTCCGGCAATCCGCTGGCGCTGGCGTGCGGGTTGGCGACACTGAACTACCTGCAAAAAACCGACGGCTGGGCTACACTGCAAACGCACACCGATGATTTCGTCAAGCAGTTGAGAGAAAAAACTTCCGGCTTGCCGATAGATATCGTTTCGATCGGGTCGATTTTCTGGATAAGCCTGCAAGAGACTGCGCCGTCAAGAGCTGAGAATATCGCGTCGGATGGGGCGGAGAAATATGCCGGAATATTCGGCAAGGCGCTTGAGGCGGGAATATATCTGGCGCCGTCGGCGTACGAAGTCGGCTTTGTCAGCACGGCACATGGGGAGAGTGACCTGGCGAATGCCGCCGAGAGGCTGGCAGAGATTCTCAGTCAATCCATGAAATAATATCAGTTTGTACTACCGGTACCGCTGGCCGAGAAAGTCCTCCACTTCGGGAATGCCGCCCTGTAAAATCAAATACCCGTCGAACGGCTCGCGTTCGGTGATTTCGCCCGCAACCGGTTCCAGCATCATCTCTTTGACCTTCTCGGGATCGCGAGTCTGCCCCAGCACCCATCCCAGTTTGACATAGGCCGCTTCGGGAAGCATGTTAGCGGCGGGAATCACCCCGAGTTCCATCATGTCGCGCCCGGTATCGTACACGTACATCTGCACGTATCCCCAGAGGGTCTGCACGGTCATAAAAACCGAGATACCCTTGTCGTGCGCCTTTTTCAGCGCCGGGTACAGCGGCTTGTTGACATGTCCCAACCCGGTTCCGGCGATGATGATACCGTGATAGCCGTTGTCGATCAGCGATTCGATAATATCCGGCCGCATGTTGGGGTAATAATACACGATCGACACCATCTCATCGAACACGGCCTTGACCGTGACATCTTTGTCGTCGCGGCGTTTTTTATGGTCGAGCTTGATCGGCGTGACGGCATCGGGCGTGACGGTCGCGATGGGCACATCGCCTATCGTGCGGAAGGTCGAGCGGTACGACGAGTGCATCTTGCGCACCCGGGTTCCGCGATGCAGGAGGTTGTACTTATCGGAAGTCGGCCCGAACATGCACACCATCACCTCGGCGATATCGGAATGCCCGGCGGTGTACGCCGCGCAACGCAGATTGAAAGCGGCATCGGACGACGGCCGATCGGACGAGCGCTGGGAACCGACCATGACGATCGGGACGGGGCTGTTCTGCACCATGTAAGACAGCGCGGCGGCGGTATGGTGCATGGTATCGGTGCCGTGACCGATCACGATCCCCCTGACGCCTTTTTTTATCTGGCGACCGATCTCTTCGGCCAGGGTCACCCATTGCTCCGGCCCCATGTTCTCGGAGAA
>CAZVNK010000201.1:0-920 GCA_964628115.1 uncultured Ignavibacteriaceae bacterium
CTAAGGGGGAATAATAAGATATGAAGACCGTCTTGATGGTGTTATCGATGATCGCTACTGGCGCGACATAAGTACAAAATGGCGCGAGGAGCAGGATCAGATATCATGCATGTTGGACCAACTGACTAATGCGAATCGCGACTACATCGAACAGGCGTTGGAAATCTTAGAACTGTCGCAAACGGCGTATTCTCTTTACCTTGAGCAGAATTCCATTGAAAGACGCAAATTACTGAAGCTTTTACTCTCGAACAGCACCATTGACGGGCTAACTCTCTGCCCCACATACAAAAAACCCTTCAACTTAATCGCTGAAGGGCGTGCTTTGCAATTTAAGCTCCCCCGGCAAGACTCGAACTTGCGACCCGGTGATTAACAGTCACCTGCTCTACCAACTGAGCTACAGGGGAGTGCAACTCGTTCCCTGCCGACCCGTTCCGGTACGGCAGGATAGATATTATACGCGTTCCGACGATTTTGTCAAGTCGAAATCGTCAAAATATCCGTCCCTGACTTTTTCGGCAAATTCGCCGACATCTCAATAGTTTTCCATCCGAGTTCTTGTCTTTGGAGCACCTATCGTAGTATCTTGTAATCAAGGATTGAGGTCTTGAAAATTATAAAACGATTCATCTGTCGATTCCATACTGCCCTTCTGCCGGGCGTAGTGCTGATACTGCTCTGGTCGACGTCTGTCGCCGTTACGCCTCATCCCGATGGCGGCGTCGGGGTCTTCAACGTCCGTCTGTGGGGACAATACGCCTCGATCACCGGCGATATCAATACCCCGCTGTATAACGACAAGCAGAAAATCGGTATCGACGTCCATCTGCCCGTCCATCGGCATATCTCATTGAAAACCGGCTACTTTCTGGAACCGGGCGATACCGTCATTCACGACGTTTCCTTCGGCGTCCGGC
>CAZVNK010000201.1:930-5921 GCA_964628115.1 uncultured Ignavibacteriaceae bacterium
TGTATTTCGGAGATCCCACGGCTCACGCCGGCAATGTCAATCCCGACGGTCCGATCGGCCTGCCCATTCTGGACCTGGGCGGCGGCGGACGCCTGCCCGATCAATACCCCGACAGTGTCCGCTGGCGCGCCGATATTGCGATCCGCCTTCCCCTTATGAGCCATATCACTCTCGGCGGCGGCTGGCATTATCTCGAAAAAAGGAATATCCGCCAGGCCGATGAGTTTTACGGAAGCCTCGCCTGGTACCCCGGCGTCTACCGGCCGGGCGATGAATATCTCAACCCCGACGGCCCGATCGGCAAACCCGCCTTCCTGCTCAAGGGCGGCGGCTCCGAAAACAAGACCAAATTCGTCATGCTGAACCCGTCCGATTCGAGAAGGTGACTGAGATTTTCATCCGAATCGATATTCTCTTCCCTATGGACCGAAGCTACACCCTCGGCCTTTATCTTCGCGGCGAACGTATCCCCATCCCCTATACCCGCACCGCCATTCTCGGCGGTTGGGTGCGCTATTTCCCCAGCATGTTATAATCCAACCGTCTGCCCGTAACCGATTGTCCCCAAACACACAGGATTTTTTTTGAAACCCTGACCCGCCTTGCCCGGTAAAAACACGTAGACGATCCAATGAGAGTTATGAGTAACGAAAGGAGCCGCAGATGAGAAGACCGCATATAATCATTCCGATTCTGGGAGCGGCGCTTCTGGTGTTGGCGGTTGGGGCCATGGCCGGACCTCACGAGGGCTATTTGGGCGTATACACCCAAACCATTGACAAAGATTTACAGGAAGCATTCGATCTTGCCACCGATGAAGGCGTCGTCATCAAGGACGTTGTCCCCGAGTCACCGGCCGATCGGGCCGGAATCAAAGAGGGCGATATCGTACTCGAATTCGACGGGCGCGAGGTGCGCTCGGCGGATCATTTCTATCGACTGGTGCGCGCCAACGACGCCGAGGACAAGGTCGAGATGACCCTCATGCGCGACGGCGATCGTAAAGAAATGACCGTCACCCTCGGCGATGCCGAGGATTTCGATGACGAAGATCATTGGTACCTCGGTTCAACGCCGCGCGTCCCGAAATCCCGCTCACAGGCGCGGACGTGGTATTTCGATTCCCACGATACGGAAGGGTACAACTACATCGGAGTCAGTCTCGACAACCTCAATGAACAGCTTGGCACATTTTTCGGGGCCGACGACGGAAAAGGCGCGCTGGTCAGGGAAGTCGTCGATGATTCACCCGCGCAAAAGGCGGGGATGAAAGCCGGCGACGTGATTGTCGCCATCGACGGCAAAGACATCGACGAACTCAGCGACGTCCAGCGCAAAGTCCGCCGCTCCGATGAGGGCGACCGGCTGGAGATCACCGTTCTGCGCGACAAAAAAGAGATGACGGTGGCAGTGGAGGTTGAGGAGGCGCCGGAATCTTATTCCCGGTCGAACGGGAAATTCGATTACGCCCCGCTTGACAACTTCCAATTCTTCGCCCCGCAGATGAAAGGACTCCTGCGCGGTAATTTTTTCGACGATGATGATTGGGACGACGATGTCGATAATGACGTCCGCGAGGAACTGAAAGAATCGATGAACGACCTGCGTGAAGAATTGAAAGAACTCAAAGAATCGCGCAAGGATTATCGGGATGAATTACAGCAGATGAAAAAAGAACTGATAGAACTCGAAGAAAAACTGGATTAAGCAACATTAACACGCGTTAACCTCCCAGGTTAAAACCTTATTGGTACATTAACCCGTTAAAACCGGCCCGATCTCGGGTCGGTTTTTTTGTTTGCCATGCCGCCCGGCGCGTTTTATACTACTCCCGAAATACAACCAGGAGCGGAACATGCCCTATCTAACCGTCGAAAAACTGTACAAAGACCGCAAGGACTTCTTCGATCTGACCCTGCTCAATTCCGAGGCGGGACTGAAAAAACGAATCGTCACCGCCGAAGTCCATCGTCCCGGACTCGCCCTGATCAACTTCTTCGAACGCTTTCCCAGCCGCAGAACCCAGGTGATCGGACAAACCGAGATGGCCTATATTTCGCAACTCGACGGAACCGCCCACCGGGAACGCATCGAAAAACTTTTCCAGCAAAATATCCCCCTGCTGATAATCTCCAAGGGCATCACCCCGCCGCTGGAATTTCTGGCGATCGCCGATCAATACAACACCTCGGTGTTCTCCTCGCGGCTGACCACGTCGGAGCTGACCAACCGCTTGTCGATGTACCTCGACATGATCTTCGCGCCGTCGATCACCATGCACGGGACACTGGTCGACGTGTACGGCGTCGGCCTGCTCTACACCGGCAAATCCGGCATCGGCAAATCCGAAGTCGCGCTGGATCTGATCGAACGCGGCCATCGCCTGGTCGCCGATGACGTTATCAAAGTCATTCGCAAATCGCCCGACCTCATCGTCGGAACCGGCTCCGAATTGCTGGGACATCACATGGAAATCCGGGGAATCGGCATTATCGACGTCGAGAAGCTGTTCGGTATCCGCGCCATCAGACTGCAAAAACGCATCGAGGTCGAGGTCCGTCTCACGTACTGGTCGCACGACCTCGAATACGAACGACTCGGCATGGAGGATCACTACACCACCATTCTCGGCACTCAGCTTCCATTGGTCACCATCCCGATCTCGCCGGGCAAGAATATCACGGTGATCTCCGAAGTGATCGCGATGAATCACATGCTGAAAGTCTACGGCGAAAACACCGCGATGGAATTCTCGAAACGCCTGACCGAACGTATCCAGCGCCAAACCATGACCCGCGACTATCTCGAGTCCGATTACGAATAAAAGGAATCCCGATTCTATTCCGGAGAGATGATACAATAGCCAAACCCATCTGACCGTGACGATTAGCCGTCGATACCACAAACGACCCCGAATTTCTTTTTTTATTCCCTTGACAGCCCTATCCATGTTGCCGTATACTACCGCTGACAATTGATGTCATCTGCCTGCTTTAACATCACCTATCAATAACCTGAAATGGTCGTTCTATGAGCACGAGACCGTCCATACCAGCATATCTGAAAAAGAGGAGTCGGACGCTATGGCGTTGTCATCCCGTTTTGAGAAAGTCAATATTATTCTCATCATCATTATTGCGGTGATGAGTCTTGAGATCGTCTACCTGATGTATCAAAATCAGAAGCTGAAAGCTATTATTGAGGATCCCAAGCGGCTGTTCAAAACGCTGTCGGAGGACGACGTCGTTCCGTCGTTCAACGGCTTCGACGTGTACGACAACGAAATCGCCGTTCGCTATGGCCCCGACGCCCCGCATACCTTGCTCTGCTGGTTTTCACCGGGGTGTAGCTCGTGCCTGGATAATCTTGCGTTCTGGAATGACCTGTTTGAGCGATTCTCGTCGGAGAATATCCGATTTATTGGCATGTGCGCCGGCCACCCCGATGAAACCCGCGAATTCGTTGCTGAGCACGGTATCGGATTCCCGGTTCTGTGTGCCGATGACCCTTTCTTTGTGGACACGTATAAGGGAAACGTTCTTCCCCAAACGGTGCTCCTGTCGCCCAACGGCACCATAGTCGGGGTCTGGCCCGGCGCTTTAAAAAAAGACCGGGAGAAAACCATCACGGATCTCCTGGCCGAACTGTGACCGGTCACACGCCGAAAGGAGGTGGTAATTCATGGCGGCATTAAGGAAAATGAAAGCCTTGATCGTGCTGTTCGCTCTGGTGGTCATGTGCCTGGGGGCCTTTACCATTATGTCCGCGGAAAAGGCCACAGCCAGCTATGCCTGCTGTATGTGGGTGATGTACTGCACGGTGGATCCGCCAATCGTATGCTGGGATGTGTGCATACCCGTCCCCTGCCCCTAGCGGGGATATCCTCACCAATGTAAAGCTACAGTGAAAGACATGAGTCGTCGGGAATCCGACGGCATCGGGCGCGTCGGAATTGCCCTGTCGCGCCCGTATTTCGTACCGTCGCATTAATGTTCGTGACCGTGCTTCTCGAAATACAGCTTCCGCGACTTCGCCACCAACTCCTTCAGATTCTCCACGTGCGCTAAATCGGTCGTCTGCTTGCATTTCATCGCCGAAACCAGCATCCGATGCAGTAGCGTCACCTGCGTGACATAGTACTCGTACTCATCGCCGGAATCCGGATCGGCCGGTTTGATTCTCTGCGTGAGAAAATACTGCGTGACAATCTCCATGAACTTGTCCGCGTGATTTTCCTTGTTCACGATCCATCGCACCAGCTGATTGTAATTCGTGTCCCCCTCGGCCGATAACTGCACCGTCATGGTCATCGACTTCTCGATGGTGGTGATATGCTCTTCCAGCAAATCATAACGCAATTCGTCATCATAAATGCCGCAGGGGATCTCACAATGCGACCACGCCGTCACTGCCGATAACACCGCCACGGCGAATACCGCCGATAAAACCAATCGTCCGCTTTTCATGCCGAAAATCCCTTCTTTGCTTATCCTGTGATTTATATGATCTCTTTTTATGAACAAACAAAAAACGCAGCGCTTTGTGCCGAATAATTAATATCTTCGTAGATACTGTCTTTCATAGATAAGACTACTATTGCTGTGGTGCCCCGCCGCTTGGGGCTTGTTGAAAAAGCCTGGAATATGTCATCGCGAGCGAATCCGCCTCACGGCGGATGACGCGTGGCGATCTCATTGTGTTTTGTTTTATGTAGTTAGAGATTGCTTCGTCGCTCATGCTCCTCGCAATGACACGCCCCCGGTTTTATTTATGATTCTCGCCTCGTGGTCGGCGGGTCCTCAGACCCGCTGAATAAAAAAACAAGGCATTGGCGGTCGATCTGAGGATCGACCGATCACGGATTGGGGCGACTCTGCATAAAGAATGTTACCTATGTTGTGAAACATTAAAAAAAAGGCAAGAAACCCACCTGAAAGGCTTGTTGAAAAAGTGCATGCATGGTGCAAGAGGTAGGTCGGGTTCCGAGTGGA
>CAZVNK010000202.1:0-495 GCA_964628115.1 uncultured Ignavibacteriaceae bacterium
AAGCCGACCGGTTGCGTGTAAGTTTCACACGGTCCGGAACGACGATTGTCATTCCGGACCGTTTTTTCATGCCCTGCGACGCGGGGTTGAGCGGCCGCCGCGAATCTTCACCGGCGGGCGTCGGATCGTAATCGACACAGGAAGTGTCCGATCCTATTTATAAAATGATATAATCCTCCGGACGGGTAATCCGTTATGGGGAAGAAATTGTGGTATTATGACACTGCTTGAACTCATCGATCGTTGGTTTCAGGCCACTATCGACACGTATCCTGAGAAAACGTCCCAGTTTCTAAAAAGCAATAAGGATCGATTCACCAACCCGGTCGGACATGCACTATCCACCGGTCTCCCTGCTCTTTTTGACGGTATCGTGGACGGCACGAATTCCGATGCGGTTACCGATGCCATAACGGGGATAATCAAAATTCGCGCCGTTCAGGATTTTCATCCGTCGCAGGCGGTGTTGTTCGTGGTTCTACTTGAGCGGGCGGG
>CAZVNK010000202.1:505-2084 GCA_964628115.1 uncultured Ignavibacteriaceae bacterium
TCATGGATACTCTCGGTAATGACATCAAATCGCAGAACCTGTACGAGGAATTGACGCAGTACTGGTCCGAGATCGACCGTCTGGCCATGTTTACCTTCGACTGCTACATGGAATGTCGGGAGAAAATCAACGATATCCGGGTGACCCAGGCCAAACAGGGTCAGTTCAAACCGTACGAACGGTTGCAGGCGCTGAACAATCAAATAAGCCGGGAAGGGAAAGACACAAATGGTAACAGGTAAAAGACGTTCTTGGAAAGGAGGAAACGGCAGATGCCCCTGGTAATTTCACTCCTTGCAGTGATCGTGTTGGTATGTATCTCGCTGGTGGGAACGGGTACGCTGGGTTTGCAGTACCTGTTCGGCGTGATTTTCCCCTACGCGGCACTGGCCACCTTTTTAATCGGACTGGTCTACCGGGTGATCAAATGGTCTCGATCGCCGGTGCCGTTCCATATCCCGACCACCTGCGGTCAGCAAAAGTCACATCCCTGGATCAAACACAGCAAGCTGGAAAGTCCTTATTCGACTCTCGGTGTGATCGGCAGAATGGCACTGGAAATCTTTTTCTTCCGGTCACTGTTTCGCAACACCAAGATCGATCTGAAAAAAGGCCCCCGATTGGTGTACGGATCGGAAAAATATCTCTGGATGGCCGGGATGGCTTTCCATTACTGCTTCCTGATTATCCTCCTGCGGCATCTGCGCTTTTTCGCCGAACCGGTTCCGTTTTTCGTGACCGCCCTGCAATCACTCGACGGTTTCTTTCAAATCTGGCTCCCCATTATCTATGTCACCGATGCATTGATTCTGGCGTCATTGCTGTGTCGTCTGATTCGGCGGTTGTACGACGTCAAACTTCGCTACCTGTCGATGGCCGGTTACTATTTGTCTCTGTTGCTTTTGCTCACCGGTTATTTGATGCGCTATACCACGGCCAAGGCGGATTTGATCGAAGTCAAGGAGCTGGCGATGGGACTGTTAAGCTTCCACCCGGTAATCCCGGCGGGACTCGATTCGATCTTTTACCTGCACATTTTCCTGGTGAGTGTGCTGATCGCCTATTTCCCGTTCAGCAAACTGCTTCACATGGCCGGAGTATTCATGAGCCCAACCCGCAACCTGGCAAACAACAGCCGCGCCAAACGGCATATCAATCCCTGGAATTACGACGTCAAGGTGCACACCTACGAAGAGTACGAAGAGGAATTCCGGGATGTCATGAAGGCGGCGGGGATGCCCGTGGAGAAGGAATAAGATATGGCAGAAAACAAAAAAACACCCGAAGAACTGGCACAAGTACAATACACGCGGCCCGGCTACAAATGGATGAATCCGAAGGTCGAGTTCAAGAAAGGGACGTACAATTACGGTGCGGTCAAGGAAAACGCCGCGTACATGGACCTGCCCTATCCGCGCAAATGGCAACCGTTCGATGAGGACTGGAATCTGCCCGACAACTGGCAGGAGATTATTTTCGAGGGAATGCGCGAGCGTCTCGACCGCTTTCGTTCCTTCCGAATCTTCATGGACATCTGTGTGCGTTGCGGCGCCTGCGCCGACAAGTGCCATTACTATAT
>CAZVNK010000202.1:2094-2516 GCA_964628115.1 uncultured Ignavibacteriaceae bacterium
AAAAACATGCCGGTCCTGCGGGCCGAACTGCTACGTTCGGTCTATCGTAACAATTTCACGGCCTTCGGCAAGGTGCTCGGCAAAATCGCCGGAAGTCGTCCCCTGACAATCGACGTGCTCAAGGAATGGTTTTTCTATTTCTATCAATGCACTGAGTGTCGTCGCTGTTCGGTGTTTTGTCCGTACGGAATCGACACCGCGGAAATTACCATGATGGCGCGCGAGTTGTTGAATCTGGTCGGTATCAACATCGACTGGATTGTCACGCCGTTGGCCAACTGTTTCCGCACCGGCAATCATCTCGGCATTCAGCCGCACGGTTTCAAGGACAGCATCGACTTCGCGGTTGACGAACTCGAAGAATTGACCGGCGTTCGGGTCGAAGCCCCGATCAACAAGAAGGGCGCCGAGATTCTGTTCGT
>CAZVNK010000202.1:2526-5869 GCA_964628115.1 uncultured Ignavibacteriaceae bacterium
CGGACTATTTCGCTTCACCGCACTACTACACTCTACTCGGCTACCTGGCGCTGTTCCATGAAATCGGTCTCGATTACACCTGGAGTTCTTACGCATCCGAGGGCGGGAATTTCGGGCTGTTCCATTCCGCCGAGGCGATGAAACGGCTGAACTCGAAAATATACATGGAATCCGAACGACTCGGCGTGAAATGGATACTCGGCGGCGAATGCGGTCACATGTGGCGCGTTCTGCACCAGTACATGGACACCATCAATGGCCCCGCCAATCATCTCGAAGTCCCGGTCTCCCCCATAACGGGAACCCGTTTCGACAACACCAAATCGACGAAGATGGTGCATATCATGGAATTCACGTCCGATTTGATCAAGAACGACAAACTCAAACTCGACCCCAGCCGAAACGACCACTGGAATGTGACGTTCCATGATTCCTGCAATCCGGCACGGGCGATGGGCCTTCTTGAAGAGCCGCGCTACGTGATAAAAAACGTCTGTAACAATTTTCACGAAATGCCCGAGAACACGATCCGCGAACAAACCTTTTGTTGCGGAAGCGGGGCCGGGCTGGGTACCGACGAAAACCTTGAAATACGTCTGCGCGGCGGATTCCCCCGCGCCAATGCCTGTAAATATGTCCACGACCGTCACGGCGTGAACATCCTGCTGTGCATCTGCGCCATCGACAAGGCCACCCTCCCGCCCTTGCTGGAATACTGGGTTCCGGGAGTGGAGGTCGGCGGTATTCACGAAATGATCGGCAATGCGCTGATCATGAAAGGTGAAAACGAACGCGCCACCGATTTGCGCGGCACACCCATCAAGGAAGTCGAAGAGGGAAAGGAGGTCACCGAAGATGTATGATGCGGGCAAAGTCATAACCGGAATCGTGGTCTTCCTGGTCCTGATCACCTTCCCCTTCTGGTTTAACGTCGCCAGCGGGAATGCCACTTACAAACCTGATCCGAAAATCATCACACCCAACGAGCAGTGCATGGCCGACGTCGATTACATGAAACGTAATCACATGGATATGCTGGACGAATGGCGAGACCTGGTAGTGCGCGAGGGTCAGCGGACTTTCGTGGCGCCGGACGGCAAGTCCTATGAAATGAGTCTGTCCAACACCTGCATGAACTGCCATTCCAACAAGGCCGATTTCTGCGATCAGTGTCATAACTACATGGCGGTGTCCCCATACTGCTGGGACTGCCATATCGAGCCACAGGAGACGACCTATGGGTATAAATAGACGAGGATTTATCAAGGTTGCCGGTCTGAGTACCCTGGCCGGCCTGACCGGCAAAGCCACGCTCGGGGTGCTGGCCGAGGAAGAGGCGCAACAGGTCGTCAAAACCGGCGAAGCGCTCAATGCCAAACGTTGGGCGATGGTAATCGATCTGCATAAATGCCAGCAGAAAAAGGGATGCACGGCGTGTATCGACGCCTGTCATGCCATCCACAACGTGCCGGACTTCGGCAATCCCAAAGACGAAATCAAATGGATCTGGAAAGAGGATTTCGAGGGGGCGTTCCCGAATCAGGATCATGAATACCTCAAGGAGGATATTCGCCATGCCACGCCGGTGGTGTTTTGCAACCATTGCGACAATCCCCCCTGCGTCCGGGTGTGTCCGACTCAGTCGACCTGGAAACGCGAGGACGGCATTGTCATGATGGACATGCACCGTTGTATCGGTTGTCGTTACTGCGTGGTTGCCTGTCCGTACGGTTCGCGGAGTTTCAACTGGCGCGATCCGAGACCGTTTATCGAGGAAATCGATCCGGACTTCCCCACCCGCTCGCGCGGCGTTGTGGAAAAGTGCAATTTCTGCGCGGAGCGTCTGGCGCGCGGCCAAATCCCCGCCTGCGTCGAAGCCTGCGAGGAAAAAGCCCTGGTCTTCGGTGATCTGGAAGATCCCGATTCGGAGATTCGGGAATTGTTGCGGACCAAACATACCATCCGCCGCAAACCCGCGCTGGGCACTAACCCCGAAATCTATTACATCGTGTGAGGTGGGCATGATAGAAAAAGCATTAGTAGGAGGAAAACGATACTGGGGCTGGGTTGCACTCCTGTCCGTGGTCATCATCCTGGGATTGCTGGCCTATCTCAGACAGTTCAATACCGGGCTGACCATTACCGGACTGAGCCGGGACGTACCCTGGGGATTTTATATCGCCCAGTTTACGTTTTTGGTCGGAGTCGCCGCCTCGGCGGTCATGGTGGTTTTGCCGTACTACCTGCACAATTTCAAGGACTTCGGCAAAATGACCATACTCGGTGAATTTCTGGCGATTTCATCGGTCATCATGTGCATGCTGTTTATCTTCGTGGACATGGGTAATCCCATTCGCATCGTGAACGTATTTCTTTATCCGACACCGAACTCGCTGATGTTCTGGGACAGTGTCGTTTTGATGGGGTACTTACTGCTTAACGTGGTCATCTCGCAGGTGACATTCAATTCCGAACGCAAGGGTATCGCCCCGCCGAAATGGATCAAACCGATAATCATCCTTTCGATTCCGTGGGCGGTCAGCATTCACACCGTGACGGCGTTCCTTTATTCCGGCCTTTCCGCGCGGCCGTTCTGGTTGACGGCGATTCTGGCGCCGCGCTTTCTGGCATCGGCGTTTGCCGCCGGCCCGGCGTTTCTGGTCATACTCTGTCTGATCATGAAGAAATTCGCCAATTACGACGTCGGTCGGGAACCGCTGAAAAAACTCGGCGTGATTATCACCTATGCCATGTCGATCAATGTCTTTTTTGTCCTGCTGGAGTTGTTCACCGCGATATACAGTGATATCCCGGAACACATGCTCCATTTCGAATACTTATTCTTCGGACTCAACGGCGCTGATTTTCTGGTTCCATACATGTGGACTTCGGAGGTGCTTGCCGTCATCTCGCTGGTGCTTCTGCTGGTGCCCAAACTGCGGCGGAATACCGCCCTGCTGGGACTGGCATCGGTGACGGTAATTGTCTCACTGTGGATCGACAAGGGAATGGGGCTGGTCATAACCGGTTTTATTCCTTCGACGCTCGGCAAGGTGGTCGAGTATATTCCGACCCTGCCGGAGTTGATGATCACCATCAGCATTTACGCTATCGGATTTCTGGTGCTGACGGTTTTATATAAAGTGGCCATTGCGGTCAGGGAGGAAATCGGATACAAATAACGTCGTTTTCCGACATAAATATTGGTAATGTTATTGACGCCGGCCCCGCGCCGGCGTTAATTTCATGGTTCATACTGTTTGATCTTGAGTATTCGGGATTTATATCATGAATGACATTCTCCACTCCGATTGCGTTATCATCGGCGGTGTCGCGGCCGGAC
>CAZVNK010000203.1:0-3985 GCA_964628115.1 uncultured Ignavibacteriaceae bacterium
AGCAGGGTCACCATGACCGCCGGAAGAAGCACCGTCGCGGGGGCCTGTGAGGCCTCCTCGACGTCGAACAGACGGTCTTCGCGTTTCAGATCGGGCCGACGCAACAGCAGTTTGCGATCCTGCATCACCTTGCGATAATCCCCCATCTGGAAAGCCGGCACCTCGACAAAACGCCGCACCAGAAGGAAAAAGAGCATCACCGACAACGCGGCGAAAAAGGCCGACATCAGGTTGGCGCTGAAGGCCGGTTCCAGCCCTGGGAGCAGTCCGAATAACCTTCCCAGCAGAGTATACAGCGGAAATGACGGTGAGTGCGGAATACCCAGAATGAAATTGCTGGCGGCAAACGCCGCCGAATCGCCCCAGAATACCGACGTCGCCATGGTCTTTATGTATAATCCGAACGTGATGCCGAAAATGGCGACCGGGAGAATACTCCGGGAATATCGTTGTAACCAGCTTTCACGCCATACGGAACTGCCACTATCATGCTTAACCATAATCTTCTCTTCCTGCTGGGCGCACCTGCGCCGTTAAAAAAAGAGGCGTATTCCCTCCTTTGCGGTCAAGACCGCAGACACCTCTTTTATTTCGGCTGATTTGGGAAAAATCTGATAGAAAAATCACGACCATTGCATTTTGCAAGACCATTAAGCGCAAGACCGACAAGAGATTCAAATATTATTCACAATAAAAGACAATGATCGACCGGTAATATTGACCTGATTGCACAAAAAAAACCGGCCACCCACTGGGTGGCCGGCAATCTTTGCAATCGGTAAGTCAGTCTTAACTCACCGAGTCGTCAGAGGTGCAAATCAACTGACCTGCCTCATTAATGGTCCAGGTATCAACTGTCGCATCATCATCGAGAATGGCACAAGTCGCGGTAACCAGCAGGTTGGTCGCCGTCGCCGTGGTGATGGTATAGGAGTAAATGGCGGTCGGCATGATTTCAATGCCGATGGTCTGGAACGCATTCGGAGCGGCGGCATCGGCCGTGGTGCCCTGACCCCAGTAGGTATTGTTCTGCTGGCGATAGGTGCGTTCCATGGTGTAAATCTGCTTCAGAAGCTGTTTGGCTTCCGACTGCTTGGACTTGGTGGTCGCGGTCATGAAACGCGGAATGGCCAAAGCGGCCAGAATACCGATAATAACGACCACGATCATCAACTCGATAAGGGTGAAACCCCTCTGGCGATTGTGAAACTTGCTGAACATGAAACCTCCTACAGGTTTATTAATTGGTGCCTCTCGTGCTCCAACGTGTTATTTGTTTCGTCAATCATAATGGCAAAAGCGATGCCGGAATGCCGTTCGATATAAAATTCAGGTATCACGAAATCGTAAACGAAAGACAGACAAGCGATAATGACATTCAATACGATATTGTATGTGGTTTTGTCCCAATAGGTTTGGGAGCCGGCCCATAATAGGCCCCACGGTGTTTTGCCATAAATATGGCAAATTGCAAAAATCGAAATATGGGGAATAGACCATACCGGCGCATTTCAACAAGGATGTCTAGTTGTACGATACGTACAACAAAAAAGGGTGCGCCGGGCGCACCCTTGAAATCGCTTTGTACGTATCAACCCTGCGAGTCATCGGAGACACAAACCAGATTGCCGGTGTTGTCGATTGTCCAGATATCCTGCGTTGGGTCATCATCCAGAATATCCGACGTGGCGGTGGCGGTAAAAGCATTGGCATTGCCGACAATAGTATACGTATAATTGGCGGGAGTCATGATTTCCACCCAGATATCCTTGAACGCCTGCGGATCGGCGGCGCTGGCCGGTCCCGCCGGGATGAAATAGGTATTTCCCTGCTGGCGAAAAGTCCGCTGATTGACATAAATCTGCTTGAGTACCAGTTTCGCTTCGGACTGTCTGTTCTTGGTGGATACGGCCATAAATCGAGGAATTGCCATTGCCGCCAGCAGGCCGATAATGACGACCACTATCATCAACTCGATGAGCGTAAATCCTTTTTCCGCGTTTTGCTTGTTCACGGTTCACCTCTCTTATGGCAAAATCGTTTTTTCGAGCCCTGTCTTGCGGCAATATTCATGCAAATCACATTCCGGCCTGACAAAAACCGTTCGGCAAATCTCATTTGCTCGAAAACGGGGCAGATCTTTTATTTATGTTCAATAAATGCCGGACCAATCCCTCCGGGCAAGCTCTCATCAGGATTCGTCCTCATCATCGATCAGTTGATATCTTTTCAGCTTGCGATACAACGTCGAGCTGTCAATCCCCAGAAGTTTGGCCGCCTTGGCCTTCTGACCGTTGGTCTGATTCATGATAAAATAAATATAGGCCTTCTCGATCGACTCCAGGGTGGGTGTATCCGGTTTGTCTTTGGAAACGATCGTCTCGGTCCGGGTTTCGACCACCCGCGCCGGGAAATCCTCAGCTTCGATCGTGGTCCGTTTGGCCAGCAGGACTGCCCGTTCGATACAGTTTTCCAACTCGCGGACATTGCCCGGCCAGTCATACTGATTCAAAGCCCGCATCGCCTCCGGGCTAAGCATCTTCGACTCCTCACCGCCCCGCTCGCAATACTTGCGAACAAAATAATCGACCAGCAGGGGAATGTCATCGACCCGCTCACGCAGGGGCGGGATTTGAATCGGGATGACGTTCAAACGATAAAACAGATCCGACCGAAACCGCCCGCTCTTGACATCCTCCTCGAGATTGGCATTGGTCGCGGCGATCAGACGCACGTCGACAGTAATCGGTTTGATACCGCCGACCGGGGTGATCTGCTTGTCCTCAAGCACCCGAAGCAGTTTGACCTGAATCGCGGGCGAGGTATTGCCGATTTCATCGAGGAAAAACGTCCCGCAGTCGGCAACCTTGAACAGGCCGTCTTTGTCCTTGAGCGCGCCGGTGAACGCGCCTTTTTTATAACCGAACAGCTCGGACTCCAGCAGGCTTTCCGGAAGCGCCGCGCAGTTGATGGTTACGAACGGCCCCGATGCCCGCTCGGAGGCGGCATGAATCGCCTTTGCGATCAAATCCTTACCGGTGCCGGATTCGCCTCGAATTAACACCGTGGAATCGGTCGACGACACCCGCCGCGCGAGTTCCTTGAGCATCACCACACCCTCGGAACGCCCGATGAAATCATCGAATGAAAACTCCTGCCGTAACTGCTTTTTCAGGAATTCGTTTTCCGTGCGCAGTTTGCGACGGCTGACCGATTTTTCGATCACCAGTTTGATTTCATCGACTTTGAACGGCTTGGTGATATAATCGAGCGCCCCCCGCTTCATGGCGTCGATGGCGGAGTCCACCGATGCGAACGCCGTCATTACGATAAATTCCTGTTGCGGGTGGGTCTTTTTAACTTTTTCGAGAAGTTCCAGGCCGGACATCTCCGGCATCATCAGATCGGCGATTACCAGATCGTAATTTTCCGAATTTGTTTTCGTGAGGGCTTCCGGGCCTGAGCCGGCCTTGTCAACGTCATACCCCTCTTTCGACAGCATGATCTCCATGAAATCACACATCGACTGCTCATCATCTACCACCAAAATTTTCGCCGGCATTCTCACTCTCCCATACACCTCAAGACAGCAAACATGTCATTATACTACTGTTCTTTTCGGCACCCCCGCAATCGCGCTAAACCCTTGCAAATCGCAATGTTCAGATATTACACAGAATGGCAATTTCCAATTGTGTTGACAGCGTATCACTGATAGAGATATATTGAACCAGGCAAGGAGGGTTTATGCTCAAAGAATTCGATCAGGCGCTCAGCAAGCATGTCCGCCCGGGATCGTTTCCCCTGGCCGTACGCATGGTCAGAGAGGGCGAGGAGTTGTCCGAGCGCACCAAGCGTCCGAAACGCGACATGGATATTCAGGTTGCGATTTGCCAGACGTTTTCCATGGCGCGACGTTACGGCTGGCAGATCGCCGTCGGGGCGGAGGATGTCGTCTACGCGACCGAGCGGTTCGGGGTTGTTG
>CAZVNK010000203.1:4005-5845 GCA_964628115.1 uncultured Ignavibacteriaceae bacterium
CGGGTTTCGCAAGGAGACCGAGACCTTTTCCTGCGGTGAGATGTGCGCCGGGATGTTCACCGAAACCAAAAGCGCCGGGGCGCGCACCGAGGCGGCGTTACCGAGATTTTCCTTTCAACAGTACAAGTACATTCTCGCGGCGCCGATTGCCCGGGCCGATTTTCAGCCAAACATCCACCTGGTCTACGGCAACTCCGCCCAGATCATGAGGCTGATGACCGCCGTGCTGTACAAGAAGGGCGGGTATCTCACCAGCAAATTTTCCGGGCGGCTCGACTGCGCCGATATCTGTATCGAAACCATGAAATCAGGACAGGCCCAAATCATTCTCCCCTGCTACGGCGACCGCGTGTTCGGGCAGACCCAGGACGATGAGATGGCGATCGCGCTTCCGGTCGGATGCGAGCAGGATGTCACGGCCGGGCTGGAAGGGACTCATAACGGAGGAATCCGCTACCCGGTGCCGACGTATCTGCGCTACACCCCGCAGTACCCCTCGCACTATTACAAATTGTTTGACGCCTGGAAAAAAGAGGAAAAGTAACTCCATGACCGACACCCTGTCGCATCGCGAACGAATCGAAACCATCATCGCCGGAGATACTCCCGACCGCCTCGCGGCCTCGGTCTGGCGGCATTTTTATCACAAGGAGGCCACCGCCGAAGGACTGGCCGACGCCATGCTGGCATTCCAGAAACGATTCGACTGGGATTTCATGAAAATCAATCCCCGCGCCAGCTACCACGTCGAGGACTGGGGCAATCGGCTGGAATGGTCGACCGATGAATATACCAAACATGTCAAGACCGAGTTTGCGGTCAAAACCATCGAGGATTGGGAGAAAATAGCTGTCCTGCCTCCGACCGCCCCGATACTGGCCGAGCATCTGAAAGCGATCTCCCTGATTAAAAAGGCCTCCGATCCAAATCTGCCGCTGTTCATGACCGTTTTCAATCCGCTCGGTATCGCGCGTTATCTGGTCGGAAGCAAGGACAAACTGCTGGAACATCTCAGGCAGGACCCCGCGCGGGTGCATCAGGCGCTGGAAAATATCACCGTCACGTTCGAGCAGTATGCCGCCGAGATTCGCAATGCCGGCGCGGATGGGTTGTTCTACGCCACGCTGGAGTGGGCCTCGTCCGATGCTATCCCGTACGAACAGTACCATACATTCTGCCGTCCATTGGACATACGCATTATCAGAGCTGTCGGCGATGACGCTCTGAACATGCTTCATGTCTGCGCGAGTAATAATTATCTCAAAGAGCTGGCCGACTATCCGGTGCCGTTGATCAACTGGGAATCGCATGATCCGACCAATATAAATCTCGATGACAGTTTTGACTTCATACGGGATAAAACCGCCGTGGGGGGGCTGGATGATCGCGGCTGGTTGTGGCATGCGCGGCCCGATGAGATCGCGCACGAACTGACCCGAATCAAAGATCGCATGGCGGGGAAACGGTTTATTTTCGGCCCCGGATGCGCCATCGCCCCGGAGATTTCCTTCGAGAACCTGCAGGTAGTGAGAGAGAGTCTGGAATTGTAACTCGCTTTACTTGTATATTTTACGAACTTGAGGTCACAAATTGTGACCTCAAGTAGTGGCCTGCCCGATGGGGTTGATAAACAATATCATGCCAAGAACCATTCAATCAAGTTCACTACCCATACCACACCCTCAAGGCCCAAAATAACAAAGAGCATATATTTAAAGGCACGATATTCTTTTTTATCCTGCGGTTTATTATAAAACCACGGGAAAAGCCATTCCTTCACGTTTTTGGCCTTCATAATTGACGCACTGATTAGTAGCGTACTCCCGGCAAGTAGAAACAA
>CAZVNK010000204.1:0-5842 GCA_964628115.1 uncultured Ignavibacteriaceae bacterium
AACATATAAATTTACTCCACCGGCCAATCCCGAGGGATCGGCAGAGGCGAAGTATTTTCTGCTTTTTCTCATTGCACAAATTCACTTGGGTATTCGTATACCTCTATGAAGTAAAATGCCATATCCTCACACGTAAAAAACTGAGAATTTACTGTTTTCAGACTTGCGTTTTTGGCGCAATTATCATAACATTAGACGTTATGAAATCGGCAAATGACATACGTTTATATAATGGAGGGCGGAATATGAATTCCCGCAAACTTGGTGCGATCATCGTATATTCATCTCTGATTCTGCTGGTAATCGGATTGAATACCGGATATGGCCGCGCCAGAGTGGATATTGGCGAGTTTGGCTCATCATTGCATAGGCCGGCGGTTCTCAACTATCCGTGTAAGGAACTTGCCGTTCACAGTATCAACCGATTGGGATTGTCAATCACCAATATGGGACATTTCGGCAACGGCTTTGCCGATGGCCAGGTGGCGCTGATTGATCAGGTTACCGGTGTTCCGGGAGCCTCCGCGGTATATCCGTATCCCGGTGCGAATGAATACTTGTTTGCCGGCGCGTTCTGGATCGGCGCCGTGGTTGGCCGTGATACCCTGGTATCGGTCGGAGCCGACGGGTGGCAAACCACAAGGGAAATGTGGCCTCCCCCGTGTGACGCACCTTACAATGGAGCCATCGATCGTCTCTCAATCTCAAATGAAGCAGATATCCTTTTGGGGGCCAAATCCGAGCAGGATTTTATTGCGGTTTATACTGATACTGTGACCGATCCGGGTTTGGTTTCCAATGATCTGTTTGACAGTCGTCCACACATCCCGTTACAGATTGAAATAACTCAGCGTAGTTTTGCCTGGAGTTATGATTATGCCGCCGACTTTGTGCTGTTTGACTATGAAATAAAGAGCATCAATCGTAAAGATTTGCAAGGCGTATACATGGGCATATATGTCGATGGCGACGTCGGGCCGACCGGTGCCTCCATTGAGGAAGCTACCGACGACGTGTGTGGTTTCAAAGACAGCATACTCTATCCTTTTGCACCTGTAGATTGTGATATCTGGGATCCCATCAGGATTGCCTGGATCGCCGATAATGACGGTCGTAAAAACGATGCGTCCCTGCAATGCCCATCCGGGTTTGACCTGACCTCGGTGGCCGGTGTACGCGTGGTAAGAACCCCATCGGATTCCCTGAAATACTCGTTCAACTGGTGGATTTCGAATGGTGACCAATCCAAGGATTTCGGTCCCCGGAAGGCCAGCACTCCCGAGGATCCATTCCGCGATTTCGGTGGCTTTTTGGGAACGCCCGAAGGCGATCGTAACAAGTATTATATTATGCGACACGAGGAGTTCGACTACGATCAGCTTTTTACCGCTCGTGACAATAGCGCCGACGGCTGGCTGGCCCCGCTTGCATCCGCGAACGACTTTGCCAATGGTTACGACACCCGGTTTCTGATGTCATTCGGACCGTTTAACATCGCTCCCGGTGAAGTCCTCAGGGTAAGTTTTGCCTATGTCGCCGGAGAGGATTTCCATCAAAGATGTGAAGCATTCGAAGATCTGTGGAACCCGAGCTTCCCGGAAGCTTATTATGATCAATTGAATTTCGATAAGTTCGGAACCAACGCCGTATGGGCCGCGCAGATTTATGACAATCCGGGACGTGACACCAATGGCGACAGCACCTTCGGGACATTCGAGGTCTGTTGTTATGATTCAGCTTATGTGTATGACACCACGCAGGTTGAACCGGAGATTGTCATTGACACAAATCTGATATGCCTTGATGCCGACACATTCTGGATGACGGGTGACGGTGTTCCGGACTTTGAGGGAGCGCGACCGCCTTACCCGCCCAAAATGTGGGTGTATCCGAGCATTGACGAGTTCGATCGCGGTCAATTGCGCGTAAGATTCAATGGGTTTGAATCCGAAACCCGCAAGGATGATTTTAGTAACGATTACGACTTTGAGGGATATCGCATCTATCAGGCGTTGACGTCGAGAGCCGGCGCATTCGTTTTGCTGACCTCTTATGACCGAGAGGATTACAATCGATTCGAGTTTGACGATTCCCGCAATGAATGGGTGCTGGTCGAGACGCCGTTTACGCGTGAAGAATTACAGGAGATGTACGGACCCGAATTCGATCCCAATCAATATAACGTCGACAACCTGTATTATGATACCGATGCCGATGAGCTGTATTACTTTACCCCGCAGGATTGGAATCAGTCGGATTTGAACAATCCCGATCTGATTCATAAATTATATCCTGATGAACCACTGCCGACGCTCCTTAATCTCGACTCCGCCAAGCTGTACTATCCGGAAGAACTGACGGATGACGGCTATTTCAAATATTATGAATACGAATACACGATCAATAACCTTTTGCCCTCCCAGTTGTATTACATATCCGTCACCGCCTTCGACTACGGTTCACCGGTCAGTGGCCTCCCGTCGCTTGAAACGGCCAAGAATCAGAATATGATATCCGAATACGCTCAAAATATCAATTCGATCGTGGAGGAGGAGGGATTAAACGTTGTCGTTTATCCCAATCCGTATCGAAACGATGCGGGATATTCTTCGCCGGCAGGCGGCGAATTTGAAGGACGTGATATCGCCTCGGGACAGACCGCCTACGAGGATCGTATTCGTCGAATCAATTTTACCAATTTGCCGCATAAATGCACCATTCGCATCTTTACCATCGATGGTGATCTGGTGCGTGAAATCGAACACGATTTTCCCAAGGATGATCCGCAGAGTATGCATGATTCCTGGGATTTGATTACCCGCAATACCCAGGCGGCGGTTTCCGGTCTTTATTATTACTCGGTCGAATCGGAGTATGGCAATCAAATCGGAAAACTGGTAATCATTATGTAAACTATTCAGGGCGGATTCCGCACCGGAATCCGCCCTTCTTTTTATCCTCCATTCCTCACCACCCTTTACCGTATATATTGAAAAAGTGTATCATGTCATCTAATGCTGTTGCATTGAGACGGGATATGTTTTACATTAAGCTGATGTATTGGTTTCGATGAAACATTATGGCTAAGAGCGGATTGCGACCATGAGAATCTTACTTGTGTTCATGATTATGTTGATGAGTTTTCAACGGAGTGCGGCTTATGAATCGCCCAAAACGGCTATGCAGGACAAACCGGGGCGGGCACTGCTGAAAAGCATGGCATTCGATGAACCCTATCTGGAAATCGGCGTCCATGGAAGCACGATCGGCAACGTCGCCATATCCGTTTCCAACAACGGCCAGTTCGGACTGGGCGCCCTGGGGTCCCAGACCGATCCGGTTACCGGCAATCCCGCTCCCTCCTGTATTTATCCCACCAATTCCGGCGTCGAACATTTATACGTCGGCGCTTTCTGGATCGGCGCCATTGTCGGCCGCGACACTCTGGTGTCGGTCGGAGTGGATGATTATTACAGTGTCCAGGAATTCTGGGCCGATCCGTATCCGGCCGGACAAATCATTCATCGCTCCATACAACCCGGCAATCAGTTTTATTCCGAGCTTGCCAAGTCGGAACAGGATATTATTGCAAAATACACCGATACCGTCACCAATTCCTCCTATGTCAGTTCCGATCAGTACGACGGCCGTCCTCATATTCCCTTAAATATCGAAATCACCCAGCGCAGTTATGTCTGGAGTTATTCCTACGCCCAGGATTTTGTACTTTTCGATTACTCCATAAAAAACATCGGCAGAAGAGAACTCAATCAGGTTTATATGGCGATCTATGTCGATGGTGACGTTCATCACGAATCCGTTTCCGGTGATGCGGGTTGGGGCGACGACGTGTGCGGTTTTCGACGGGATTTTCCTACCGAATCCCCCTGCGGCTTTCTCGACACCATCAATATCGCCTATATCACCGACAACGACGGCGATCCCAGCGATCAGGGCGTTTTCACCTCCTCCAGCGCCACCAGCGTGGCGGGAGTACGGGTAGTGCGCACGCCGTCGGATTCTCTTGCGTATTCCTTCAACTGGTGGATCACCGATTATCTCGGACCAACGGGTGATTTCGGCCCGCGCCGTGCCGGCACCACTTCCGATCCCTTCCGCGACATGAACGGCGTGTTGGGAACGCCGTTGGGAGATCGTAATAAATACTATGTCATGAAACATCCCGAGTTCGATTATGACCAGCTATTTACCGGAAAAGACCATTCCGACAGCGGCTGGCTGAGTCCGCGACCCGAGGCTCCCGATTACGCCAACGGCTATGACGCCCGTTATTTGCTGTCATTCGGACCGTTTGAAATCTCCCCGGGAGAGGTGCTTCCCGTCAGTTTTGCCTACGTATGCGGCGAGAATCTCCACGTTAACGCCACCGATTTCGAGGACTATTTCGACCACAACGCACCGGAGGAATACTATGAACGGCTCGACTTCTCCGATCTGGCCCTGAATTCCGTCTGGGCCTCATGGGTGTATGATAATCCCGGCGTTGATTCCAACGGCGATAGCCTGTTCGGAAAATGGCGCATTTGTTGTTTGGATACCACTTTGATTATCGACAATTCCGTCGAGCCGCCGGAAACCACGATCGTTTACGGCACCTGTGACACCACCTATTATGAGGGCGATGGGGTTCCCGACTTTCGCGGCGCATCACCACCACCTCCACCCGCATTGAGGATTTACCCGGAAGTGGACGACTTCAATCGGGGACAACTTATCGTACGATGGAACGGCCTGACATCCGAAAATACGCCGGACCCCTTCAGCGGCGATTTGGATTTTGAGGGATATCGGGTTTATGTGTCGTTTACACCGCAGGCCGCCGATTTCACGCTTCTTTCCTCGTATGATAAAATCGACTTCAATCGTTGGGTCTACGATCAATCCCGCAACGCGTGGAGGCTGTTTGACTCGCCGTTCAGTCTGGAAGCCCTGCGGGATATTTACGGGAATGATTTCGATCCGTTGTACCATAACGTCGACAACCCCCTGTATGTCAGTGTCCCGGGTGCCGATGACACGCTGTATTACTTTGCGCCTCAGGACTGGAACACCGGCGATCTCACGGATGCAACGTTGATTCACAAGGTCTATCCCAATCAGCATTATCCCACCACAATCGATCCGGAGCAGGCGGCGTTGTTGCATCCCGATGAATTGACCGAAAACGGCGAATTCAAGTATTTCGAATACGAATACGTCATCAGGAACGTGCTCCCCTCCCAGTTGTACTATATTACCGTGACCGCCTTTGACTACGGCTCGCCGGGATTCGGACTGCAGGCACTGGAATCCTCCCCCCTATTGAACATGGTCGCCGAATACGCCCAGCATTCGGCCGAACTGGTCGAACGGGATAAAATGGACGTTGTAGTTTATCCCAATCCCTATCGAATAGATGCTCATTATCAGGATATCGAGGGCGGCTCGTTCGAGGGTCGTGACGCGCAAACCGGCGTCATCAATCCGGAGCGCCTTCGCGCCATTCACTTTACCAACCTTCCACACAAATGCACCATCCGCATCTTTACGATCGACGGCGACCTGGTGCGAGTGATTGAACACAACAAGGCCCCGGGTGATCCCCAATCCATGCACGCCATCTGGGATTTGATCACGCGCAACACTCAAGCCGCCGTTTCGGGTATTTATTACTACTCGGTGGAATCGGAGTTGGGAAACCAAATCGGAAAAATCGTCATTATTATGTAGCCACACACCTTGGGAACAATCATGAAATCTTTGATACGTTATCTCTTCATATTGGTGGGAATCGTCATTGCCGGTAACAGCCTTGCTCGCCCGATCTATCCGCCGCAGGACG
>CAZVNK010000205.1:0-4404 GCA_964628115.1 uncultured Ignavibacteriaceae bacterium
AAGGATCGCTTCGATGATTATGTCATGTTGGGAGAACTTTCGCTTGATGGGGCGTTACGCGCGGTTCCCGGGGTATTGCCGATGGCGATGCATGCCCGCAGTCAGAACGGATTGAAAGGGATAATCGTGCCGAAGGAAAACGCCTCCGAGGCGGCAATTGCAGAATCACTTCCGGTTTATCCGGTATCCTCATTGAAGGATACTATCGCATTTCTGGAGGATTCCGCGTCCATCAAGCCGTTTTCGCTGGATATCCAGTCGGTGTTTTCATCGGCACGCGACTATGGGGTGGATTTTGCAGACGTGAAAGGGCAGGAGTCAGCGAAACGAGCGCTTGAGATTGCCGCCGCCGGAGGCCATAATATTATCATGATCGGTCCGCCGGGGTCGGGGAAGACGATGTTGGCCCGGCGATTGCCGACCATATTGCCGGAAATGACTCTGGCGGAGGCACTGGAAACGACCAAGATCCATTCGGTGGCGGGTCTGCTTCCGAAAAACGCCGCATTGATAGCCACCCGTCCGTTTCGTTCGCCGCATCATACCATCTCGGATGGAGGGCGAATTCCCAAGCCGGGCGAGGTATCACTGGCACATCATGGCGTGCTGTTTCTCGATGAGTTTGCGGAATTCCACAAGGACGTCCTTGAAGTGATGCGACAGCCGATGGAGGACGGGCAGGTGACGTTGTCGAGGGCAACCACCACTTTAACTTATCCGGCTAACTTCATGCTGGCGGCGGCGATGAATCCATGCCCGTGCGGCTATTACGGCGACAACAGCCACGAATGCAGTTGCAGTGTGGCGGCTATTCAGCGATATATGGGGCGGATTTCGGGACCACTTTTGGATCGAATCGATATTCATATCACGGTTCCGTCGGTGAAATTCGACGAGTTGTCATCCGATGCTTGCGGGGAAAAGTCGGTGGTGATTCGAAAACGTAGTAATATCGCCCGGAAGCGGCAACTGGCTCGGTTCAAAGATGCGGAGTCGATTTTTTGCAACGCGCATATGCAATCAAAAGATATTCGGGAATATTGTCCGATAGACGAGAAGTCCAAGTCGTTGTTGGGCTTGGCAATAACGCGCCAGGGGTTGTCGGCCCGGGCGTATGATCGAATTTTGAAAGTGGCACGCACGATCGCCGATCTTGAAGGCGTCGATAGCATTGAGACGACACATATTGCCGAAGCGATTCATTATCGTTCCCTCGACCGGAATTTGTGGTTGTAAATCACGGGCAGGCGGGTATGTCAATGATGGCCCGTGATAGATTTAGGGGCGGATATTTTCGGTCGGGGGATTTTTTCCTCAGATTCCCACTCCTTAGTGCCGATACACGAAGAATCCTTGACAATTCCATTTATCAGTGTACCTTTTCTGCTCAATAGAAAGGACGTTCGTATGCCGCAACAGAGTAAAATGGAAAAACTCCTGCTGTATGCCGCGCGGATGCTCAACTCGACGCTGGAATACGAGGAGCTGATGCGGCTGGTGTTGGAGCTGACGATAGAAGCCGTCGATTCCGAGGCGGCGATGGTATATCGTATCGACCGCGAGGTCGATTCGATGCGGGCCCGATTCCTCAAGGCGGGTGAGACGGATTTTTCGTATTTCCATCTACCCAAAGGTGCGGGATTGATCGGCTGGGTCGCGGAGCATCGGGAGTCCGCCCTCAGCAACGACGTCAACAACGATGATCGATGTGATTTCCACTTGCCGGAGGAATTTCATTTCGAATACCGCACGGCGCTGGCGGTTCCGCTGATCGGTCGCGGGCAGTTGATCGGCGTGGTGGAGGCGCTTAACAAGGTCGACGGCGATTTCGACGATGCCGACCTGGACACGTTGATCGGTTTGGCCAACCAGTTTGCGGTGACGATTGACAATGCCAATTTGTACCGTGACGCCCGCATGGAGGCGCGCGAACGGGAACTGCTGTACGAAGTGGGCAAGAAGCTGTCGAGTACGCTGAATATCGATGAGGTACTCAAACTGATTATCGGTTCGATCAAGCAGGTGGTCGACTGTGCCGCCGGCGGGATATTTTTAATCAACGATGACAAAAAAGAGATGTCCACCGTCTATGCCGAAGGATACGGCAAGGATTCCGATCAGTATATGAAACTGAAAACGGGACAGGGACTGGTCGGCTGGGTTGCGGAAAACGGCGAGCCGCTGATCGTTTCGGACGTCACGACCGATTCGCGTTATTTTCCCGGCAATCCCGAGACCAGATCGGAAATGGTGGTGCCGATCAAGATCGATGATCGGGTGATCGGGGTGTTGAATCTGGAATCCAGTGCGACCGATGCCTACGACGGTCACAGTCTTGAGTTGGTAACGGCGTTTGCCAGTCATGCCGCGATCACGATCGAACGCGCGAAACTGCATAATAAAATGCTGGAGAGCAAGGGACTGGAGGAGCAGTTGTCGATCGCGCGGGAGATCCAACTGACTTTTTTGCCCAAGAAAGACCCCGAAATCAAAGGCTATGACGTTTCGGGGATCAACATTCCCTCCGGTGAAGTCGGCGGTGACTACTATGATTTTATCACGATTGTCGATAACCAGTTGGGAATCTCGATTGCGGACGTTTCCGGCAAGGGGATTCCGGCGGCGCTGATTATGGCGTCGTTCCGCGCCTCGCTGATCGCGGAAATCCGTAACAACTACGCCATTCGGACGATATGCAAAAAGGTGAATTCGCTGTTGTATGAATCGCTGGAACGCGAGAATTATGTCACCGCCTTTTACGGCGTGCTCGATTCCAAAAACGATATTTTCACGTTTTCCAATTGCGGCCACAACCAGCCGATATTGATGCGGGCCAACGGGACGGTGGAACTGCTTCAGGAGGGCGGCTTGGCACTGGGTGTGGTGGATGATGTGGATTACGAGGAACGTCCGATTTCGTTGAGTTCGGGGGATACGATGGTATTGTATACCGACGGCGTGACCGAGGCCGAAGACGACAACGGCAAACAGTACGGCACGGAACGGTTGATCAAGACCATGAAAAAATGCCGCGATCTTCCGGCGAAGGAAATCAATCATATTATCTATACCGACGTGAAGTCGTTCGCGTCGGCGGAGCATACGTTCGACGACCTCACCATGATCGTGGTGAAGAAAAATTAATAGAGATACGGCAATCGCACTCATCGAAAAGACGGCCGTGAATGTATAAATTTACGCGTTGACAGATGATTGAATCATAAGTAAGTTATAGCAGAAGAAGGAAAATTATCTCCGGAGGATTACATGAAGTATTTGTTTCTATTGCCGATGTTGTTGTTGGCATTGTTTATCGGGGGCTGTGGTAGTGATGATGACGGTGGCAGTGACGGGCCGGTCGATCCGGTCATTCCCGATCCGGTTTATTACACGGTGAACACGGCCGCCGATGCTCCGGATTTGAACAGTATCGACGATATCTGGGACGGGATTGACTCGGTGGTAATTCCGGCGGGAAAATATCCGGCAATTATCGCGCGCGACCCGCAATTGGGCGGCGTCGATCTGGTCTTAAAGGCAATTGTGAATAGTGGCGTATTGTATCTTTATACGCAGTGGCCGGATGCCGATGCGGATCTGAAACGCAATTACATTTATCGGAATATGGAAGACGAATTTGCAAGAAATATAACTCGTGGTGAGGACAAAATCTACGTTTTATTCGATAATGGTCAGAACGGTACTGAAAGGGCTGACTGCGCCGCAATGTGTCATCTGGATAGTGCAAAAAAACATTCCACTGCCGGCGGAAATGTTGATGTTTGGATCTGGAAATCGACGACAACCTATCCGGCCTTTATTGCCGACGATGCCTGGTGGAATGTCGATAGTATGTTAATTGATTACCCTATTGATTATGTGAAATCCCCGCTATACAGTAGGAATTGGAGTCCCGCAGGTGCGGCGTATTTTTCTACTCCGCTTTTTCGTCACGCTACCGATTCGGACTTTGTCGGTCCGTTTTTATATTCGATTGATACGGTATCATGGATTTCATCCGATATTAATTTATTCGATATCGGTGACTCACTTCCGGCATATTCAATCGATTCTTCCTATCATGATACCGCAACCGTCCGTGATAGTCGCTGGGACGTGCTGACTTATGCCGAACATGAGAATTACAAATGGACGGTGGTGTTCGCGCGGGAATTGAATACCGGTAACGATGATGATCTGGATTTGTCGGCGGTAGATACATTGCAGATTTCGATCGGTTTGAATGACAATCATCCGTATAATTCGGAAAATGCCCATTCCTGCACGTTCCCGTTTTATATGATTATTCCCGATTAAGAGTAAATTCTGCATCGAGGCGTGCAGCCGCGCATTGCGGCCGCGCTCGGCTGTGGCCCACGCGAGCTGCTCGCGCTCCTCGAGCTC
>CAZVNK010000205.1:4414-5805 GCA_964628115.1 uncultured Ignavibacteriaceae bacterium
ATTTGTCGGCGGTAGATACGCTTCAGGTTTCAATCGGCCTCAATGACAATTACCCGTATAATTCACAATACGCCCATTCCTGCACGTTCCCGTTTTATATGATTATTCCCGATTAAGGGAAATAGCATCAAAGATTCAAGCCGGATCGATTCGATCCGGCTTTTTTTATTGCGGGAAAATGCGCAGTATAATATCGGAAGCGCGGCCTTGCGAATCGATTGGCGGTCTTGTATATTGGATGAGAATAACCAGTTACCCCGTTGACGCAAGGCAAGGAGTTTTGCAATGGCCCTGAGAAATTATGACGAATATATCGCATCGCTCAAGGCGATGCGCGCCAACGTGTACAAATTCGATGAACTAATCGAGGACGTGACCGTGCACCCCGCCACCAAGCACACGGTCGAGGGACACGCCACGTCGTTCAAACTCAAGGACGATCCCGAAGAACGAGATACGTTCGTGACCAAGTCGCATCTGACCGGCGAACCGATCAGCCGGTATTTGTCGATCGTCCAGACCCCGGAAGACATGTTCGCCAACAGCCGACTCAAACGTCGGATGTTCCAGCTGACCGGGACCTGCACCGGTGGACGGTGTGTCGGGTGGACGTCGATCAATTCGATGTTCGCGACGACCTATGAAATGGATCAGGAATTCGGAACCGATTATCACCAGCGCCTGACCGCCTGGCTGAAGGACGCACAGGAACGCGATATTACGATTTCGGGCGCATTGACCGATCCGAAAGGCGATCGCACCAAGCCGCCATCGATGCAGGATGATCCCGACATGTCACTGCGGATTGTCGAGCGGCGCGACGACGGAATCGTGGTGCGCGGCGCGAAGGTGATGATTTGCGGCGTCGCGGCTTCCAACGAGATATTCGTGCTTCCGGGATCGGGATATCGGGACACCGATCAGGATTACGCGGTGTCGTTCGTGATTCCGCGCGATATCGAAGGGTTGACCATTGTCGAAACCCGTCACCCCAGCGACATGCGCGAACATGAAGAGGGTTTTGATATTCCGGTCGAAGAGGGCGGGATCACGCAGGCGTTCTTGCTGTTCGAGGACGTGTTCATTCCGAAGGAACGGGTGTTCATGGCGGGTGAGTTCAAGTATGCATTGAAAGCGGTACAGTTTTTCATCAGTACGTATCGTGCGGCGATCGGCGGTTGCGTGGCCGGTCAGGGCGACGTGAAAATCGGCGCGGCGATTCTGACGGCGCGGGCCAACGGCCTGCACTCGAAAGTGTTCCGCGACAAGATCGTGCAGATGACGATCAACAACGAAACGACGTTCGGGATGGGAATCGCGGCCGGAGCGCTCGGCACCGAGGCTTATTTAGGCGAACCAGTGACGCAAGCGGTCATTACCGTTCCTGCTTA
>CAZVNK010000206.1:0-5767 GCA_964628115.1 uncultured Ignavibacteriaceae bacterium
CCGACGCGGACCGGAATCTCTTTGATGAACGTAATAATCTTGAATTGGCTATGGTGGCGTTTCGCAATACGCTGGGATTGGATGATGGTGCGCCGGTTATAATTTATGATACACTGATATTTCATGCGGTCTCGGATTCACTCATGAGTTTCCGTGAGCAGGCCTATTCCCGCCAGCCGATATTGCATATGATCAGCGAGAAGAAAAAAGCGGCCTCACAGAAGTATGCCGTGGAACGATCCAGGTTTCTACCTCAGTTAGTCGGTTTCGGCAAATATGAATTGTATGACAACGATCTATCTGCACTGGAACCACGCTGGATTGTCGGGGTTCAGTTGAGTCTAAACATATTTAACGGTTTCAAAGACCACCATCGCCTCAGCGCGGCAAAGTCGCTTAGGCGGGAGGTGGATTTCCTTGAGGCCGGTACAAAACGGCAAATCAACCTCTGGGTGAGCAAATCATATCGCGATATGCGGAACGCTGAAACGCGCTACCAGAAACTGGAAGCATCGATAGCGCTTGCAGAAGAAAGCGTTCGGTTAAACGATAAGCGATTTCAAACCGGGCTCGGTACTTCGCTCGAGGTCATCGATGCTCAGTTGTCTTTGGAGAAGAACCTGATCGAGAGATTGACCTCTCTTTATGATTACTATAAATCCCTGACCGATCTTCTGCTCGCTACAGGCCATCCAGGGGATGTCATTACGACATGGAATAGTGAGGAAAAATAGATATGAAAACCAAATTATCTCGATGGGTTATATTTATCCCGGTCGTCATCGTTTTAGTCGCAGTGACCGTACTGATTGTCCGCGCCATTATCCCGAATAAAGAAATTGTCACGGGCATGGTGGAAGTAGACGAAATCGATATTGCCTCGAAGATTCCAGGGAGAATAGATTCTCTTTTTGTGCGGCAGGGGGATATGGTTATCAAAGGCCAAATATTGGCGAAACTGCAAAGCAAGGAAATAGACGCCAGGGTGGAACAGGCTCGGGGTGCCATGGAAGCGGCTCGCGCCAAACTTGATATGGCCACAAAAGGAGCTCGTCAGGAGGAAAAGGAAGCGGTCGAAAAACAGTATATGCAGACTGTGCATCAGTATGAACTGGCCGAAAAGACCTTTAACCGTATCCAGAAAGTATATCAGGACAGCGTTGTTTCAACACAGGAGCGGGACCAGGTTGAATTTCAATACATGGTCGCCAAGGAGCAAATGGAAGCGGCTTCCGCCAAATACCACATGGTGTTGAAGGGTGCCCGGGAGGAAGAGATTCGGGGAGCCAGGGGGCTTTTTCATCAGGCCGAAAACGCGTACGCAGAAGCAAAGGCTTACCAGGCAGAAGCCGAGTTGATCAGCCCCATCAATGGTCAAATCAGTAACAAGATTGCCAGCGCCGGTGAAATGGCGGCCGCCGGATATCCGCTTTTTACCGTCATCAATCCCGATGATGCCTGGATTGTCGTGCAACTGCGCGAAGATAAAATCGAACAGGTTAAAATCGGCGGGATTGCACTGGCCGTTTTTCCTGCTTTGGGTAAAGATAAACACGAAGTCAATGTGACCCATATTGCCGCCATGGCTGACTTTGCCGCCTGGAAGGCAACCAATCAGAAGGGTGACTTTGACCTCAAGACATTTGAAATCCACCTTCGTCCGGAAAAACCGATCCCCGGACTCCGTGCCGGGATGACTGCCCGGGTGGAATTTTGAGCCGTCGGAAAAATCAACACCGGAAAACGACGAAGCGGGATTCCCAATGAGTCGGTTCTTTTCCAATTCCCCGACCCTGCGAGTGATGCGCAGAGAGTTCAGGCGGATCGCTGAGCGGAAAGCTGTCTATATCCTCATGATAATCGTGCCCTTGGTAGTTTTCTTTCTTGTCTCTTACATCTACGGCGATCGGGTGGTTGTTGATATTCCCGTTGGCGTGTGCGACCTCGATAACAGTGAACTCTCACGGACAATCGTTCGTTCTATTGAGTCGACCCGTTCGCTGGAAATCAGCGGCCAGGTATCATCGATTGACGACATCAAGAACGAAATGCGAAAGGGAGCCATTCAGGGCGCCGTCTACATTCCTGAGGACCTTGAACGTGATATCAAGAGTGGGAAACCGGCGACCATCGTTATCTATAAAAACACGGCTAATTTGATAGTCGGTAACTTGATCCTCAAGGATGCCTCCACTATAAGTCAGACTGTCTCAGCCGGAGTGTTGATGAAAAGACTGCAGGCAAGCGGTCTTTCTCCCGATCAGGCTTTGGTCATGGCCAATCCGATCAGAATTGATAGTTATTCTCTTTTCAATCCCGGTTACAACTATGCCAACTTCCTTCCCCCGGCTATTGTCATGGTTCTACTTCAGATGCTGATCATGATATTAGCCGTAGTGGTTATCAACGATGAAATCATTGGCGGAACTCTGGGGGATCTGTTTCAAACGGCTCACGGAAACGTCTCGGCTGTGTTATGGGGCAAGACTCTGGCGCATGTAACAATTCACAGCGCCACCGGATTGGGCGTTTTGGCAATATTGTTCCCGCTTTTCGGGATTGCCATTCATGGCTCGATTCTTCTGGCGATACCTTTCATGATATATTTTATCGCGGCCAGCTTCCTTCCGGGACTTGCCGTCTCCTGTCTGTTTCATGACAAGTTTCTCGTGACCGATATCGCCGCTTTCTACAATTCGCCGGCCTTTCTTTTTAGCGGCTATACGTTTCCACTCTGGGCGATGCCGGCATTTCATGATTTTTATGCACAGTTGCTTCCGTTTACGCATTTCCTGAACGGCTTTCTGAAAATCTACCAGTACAACGCTCCGGCAAGTTCTCTCCTTCCGGAAATCGGGGCGCTTTCCATATTTGTTGTCGGTTCTCTCATCGTGGCGGCTGTACTGCTGAAGTATCGCGTCAAGCCGATGACCATCGCGGCGTCTGGCACGCCCGAGGTGAAATCATGAGCTGGCGAAATCTTGCGGCAGTATTCTGGCGTGAAACGGAAATCATTCGGCACGACCGAAACATCGTTATTGTCCTGCTCTTGGCGCCGGTGGTCTATGCTCTTTTTCTCGGCACGATCTTCAACAATAAAATTGAAACTGATATTCCGATAGTCGTGGTCGATAATGACCACACCGCAATCTCACGCACTCTTATTCGTAGTTTTGATTCCCATCAATTGTTGCAAGTTATGGAGATTGAGCCGGACTTTGAGGTCGCCAAAGAGTATATCGTCAAATCAAAAGCTCAGGCAATCGTATATATTCCGAATAACTTCGGGGACGCTTTGCAGTCGGGGCAGGCGTCAAATTTGGAAGTCTATTTAAACACTGCCAGGTTCCTGCCCTCAAACGACATAAACAAAGCTGTCAACGAAGTCGCCTTGACCATAGCGGCAGGCATTCGACTCAAATATTTTCAAACGAAAGGATTGAGCACCGAACAAGCCCGGGAGATGGTGCAACCGTTGAACGGGGACATCCGCTCGCTTTTTAATGTTGCCGAGAGTTATGGCGATTTTCTTTTGCCCGGACTATTCATCCTTATTCTTCAACAGACTCTTCTCTTTGGATTAGCCCTGAGTGTTGCACGCGAGAGAGAGATGAAGACTCTGGTATCGCTCAATACGGCCTCCGGTGGAAGTTCGCTGGTGGCTGTGCTGGGAAAAGGCGCACCATACTTATTACTTTACGGATCATATACGATATTTTCCCTGGTTGTGTTCTTTTCCCTTTTCAGTCTCAATGTCCTTGGAAGTATTTCAGCGCTGGCGATGCTTATGGTGCTTTCTCTCATGGCGATAATCGGCTTCGCCGTGTTTGTTTCCTCATTTTTCAAACAGGAAATTCAGGCTTTGCAGTTTCTGGTGTTTTCTTCTATGCCGCTATTTCTTTTATCCGGATATTCATGGCCGGTTTGGGCGATGCCCTGGCCGCTACGCGCAATAACACAGCTACTTCCCAGCACCCCTCTTTTCCAGGCCTTTGTTCGCGTGACTCAGATGGGCGCCGGATGGCATCAAATCTTGCCTGATCTCTTTCAATTGCTGATATTGGCAATTGGCTGGACAGCTGTGGCACAGTGGCGGATCAGACGCTTAAGCAAATCGTAACCAAAATAGACACTGGCTGAAATCAAAAACTTGCAATCCCTGATCAATAATTCAGTTACATGAAAACTCCCGGAGTTGAAAAACACGGCCGGTGAACATTGCAAATTATTGTTGTCAGTATATGGCAAATCAATGGGGGTGAAGGGAATCAAAAGAGTGTGATTTGACCTCAATCCGGCACAAATCCGGAACGGAAAATTATATGTTAAATATCGAACGATTAATAGATTATTTCAGCAACAGCATCTTCTTCGTTTCGACGTGATCTCCGGCTTTTAAGCGATACAGGTAAATACCCGTTGCCACTGTTTGCCCGTCGGTTGACGTGCCATCCCAAAAGGCCGTGTATGACCCGGAAGACATTTCTTTATCTACCAGTGTTCGTACCCGCTGACCAAGCGGATTGAACACCTCAATTGTAACATGACTATGTCGCGGCAGACTGTATTCAATCATCGTTACCGGGTTGAATGGATTTGGGAAATTCTGGTACAGACGAAATCGGCGGGGCAGTACCTTTCCGGATTCTTCGTCAGCATCGGTTGTAATATCGGCCCATGAAAGTTCAACCAATCTGGAATCATATTCATAAAAATCGGTAATCTCCATTTCCTCGCCGATAACTCGTATTGTATCAGTTAAGTCCGATACGACCAGGCACAGTGCATGCATCTCGAATGCATTGTACGACGCAAGCGGCTTTGGTTGATGATAGACGGTTTTAAGACTCCAGGCACCGTCTTCAAGAACGGCATACCTGATATTGCCTACATTGAGAACACATGATCCGTGATCTCCCCAGTGGGCCGACGCAATATCCGAGAAGATTATGTGAGGTGTGTTTTCCGCATCAAAGACAAGATGGGCTAAGCCGCCTGTGTAGCTCCTTCCATCACTGGCATAGTACCCATCATCGCTATCGGCAACGATTTCAGATTGCCAGTTCGCGTCCCCAAGCCTCTTGAGAAAGTAGAGCTTGCAATAAACCACTGACCTGGTATAGACTCGATGGACATACATACAAGCAATGTGAGGTATGTCATTGCCGTCCAGGCATAGTGACGGAAACCATCCCACATCATCTCTAATTCCGAAGTCATTGCTAAATGCTATCTCAAACGACCAAGCGCCCCCCTTGTTCGTGCAATACCACAATCGTGAAGGATCATCAATTGCGTTAATCTGTTCCCTGAAAACCACATGCACAAAGCCCTCAGAATCCACCTTTATATCCTGACGACATGATGTCTTTATATCGGTATCATAGGTGTAGCCCATGTCATAGTTGCGAATCAGTTCTACTGTCCAGGGGCCTGATGCATTTGTCATGTGATATAGGTAGGAATCCAGCCAAGCCCAGTTGTAGTCGTCGGAATCTATGTCTGAACGTGTTTTCAATATCAGCAAATGGAATGAGCCGTCAGGACCGGTATCGGCCGATAATTCGTATATGAACTTCCCGCCGACATTATAGAAATTGTATAATGTATCGTTCAGCCAGATATCAGAATTATTTTTATAATGATGTTCTATAACCTGGTTTTCGTTATTCGATCGCGCAACAAAGATATGGGGATCGGAAAATACATCGAATAGCAGAACAGATTTTTCCAAACGTGTGCCGGAGGTAACGGTATCGAGGTTGCA
>CAZVNK010000207.1:0-5766 GCA_964628115.1 uncultured Ignavibacteriaceae bacterium
AGAGCATGACTGACAAAATCCGGCAACGACGGCGGCGTGTTGGGAAAATACAGCGGGATATCTCGATGCAGATAATAATACCCGCCGCTTTGGAACCAGAATGAGTAATCGTCATACACGCCCGCGATGAACGACTCATCATGCAGATGCCGGTACGCCCTCAGATGCGGATCGGTGTAAAAGAGATCATGCTCGTAGACCTGCAGTTCACCGGGAAGCGCCCCGAATGCCCCAATCAAAGAAATTATCGTTACCATAGTACACAGTGCGGGGCAGGCGTATTTTTTTAACAGCGAACTATTGGTGTTTTCTCGTAAGGTTGACAGAATCACTCCGCCGGTAATTAAAAGCAGGGGAATGGCCAGGAAGATAAAGCGGATGCTGATCAGGTGGGCTTTGATGGGCAACAGCAGATGCGGCAGAAGAACGGCCAGGATATACAGAGTCAGTATCCCGGCTTTTTTCCAGATGCCGATTCCGCCGATCAGGAAGGCCCAGAATACGAACAGTGAGGCGTATCCGATGTACAGTAAATAGTCCAATGTCGAACCCGCGCCGACGGCGGCGTTCATGCTGTAGCTTTGATTGATGGTGAAATAGTTGATATATGAAATATAAAAACCCCCGAGGGTGATTTTTTCAAACACGCCGACCGCAAGAACACTCAAAACGAATGTCATGACAAAAGCGCGACGGTGAGGACGATCCGACATAAGACACGTTGCGATGACGAATACCGCGACGACCGGAAGATAGTGCAGGCGTATCGCCGATGTCAATGCCGCCAGGATACCGGCAATGACGAGATTTCGAAGTTGTGTCGGTTTTAACGCGAGCGCCACCGCGCCGAGAAAACAGGCGCTTGCCCAGACTTCGCTGAGGGGACGGATTCCGAAATAGATCATTTCGTACCATACCGCGCAGAAAAACGCCGCGACCAGCCCCGCGCGCACCGAAACGAGTTTCCTTCCGATGTGATAAGCCGACAGCACCATACTGACCGAAAAAATCCCCAGCATGGCCCGAATGGCGGGAACGTAGAAATTCGGATTGTCGATCCCGAGTAGTTTGAAAGGATAGAGCAGGGTGGCGATGAACCCGGGAGTGAGCCAGGAGCGCACGGCGTATCGAAACTCCCACGGAACCAAACCGTACCCGAATACGACGCGGTGGGCCTGTTCCAACAGTTGAAAATTCTCGTCGGGATGATCGAGGTTGTCGGTGAAAACGGCGACCAGTACGCGGAGGACAACCGCGATAGCGATAATGCCGACCAGTCGTTTGTTCTCCGATGTCGTTGCACGGTCAGTCATACGGAATCATCTCTGTGCCGATGGATTACCGGCAATCAAAATCGCATCAGATCCGGAATTGTCTGATAAATGTACGATATGTTCAGTTTCCGTTCTTTACGTTCACCCGAGGCCGATTCGATGCGCACCTTGGCATAATTGCCGTCGGCGGTCTTGATCAGATAGCTCTCACCGACACGAACCGGCATGCGATCCACCGGGGGAATGTCCAGATCGAGTTCGGGATACTGGTAAACCGATGACGTTTTCCCCAGTGAATAAAATTTCGAAGTCCGAATAAAGCCGTTGAGTCTGCTCGGTGAGGCGAGATAATCGACACCGTCCTTGTGATAAAAATACAGATCGTTAAAATCGCTGTCGGCCCGAACCGCATCGCCGCGTCCGAACGAGAAACCGTCACGTTCATCGGCGTACCGATAAGCCAGCTCGAACGTTCCCTCAGGACGACAGATGACCGAATGCTCTTTGGTCGGGAATGACAGCGAACCGTCGGTGAACATCGTCCGGACCGAGACATAATATTCCACTCCGTTGTCCAGATTTTGAACCGAGAACGTTTCATAGCGATCTTCGGGATCGGTATCGCCCGGATACGCGCCGGAATTGAACGGGACGACCTTTTTCGACAAAGTCACGCCGGGGTATTTTTCGCCGATCGGTGAAGGAAGGACGTAGATATTGTATCCCGCCACGTTAATGTTGTCCGGACAGGGAGTGTCCCACTGCATGAACAGGGAGTTACTGTTCGGTTTGACGATCAGGTTGCGCGGAGCGCAGTCGGTTTGTTCCGGGCTTATGGTTACTTTCGGCGGCGGGCCGCAATGTATCGTGATTAACGCGGTGAGTATGCCAAGCATGATGATTTTCTTCATTTCAGTATCAACTCCGTCTGTCTGGGACATAAAAATCGTCCCCCATTCTCAGTTACCGCCAGATCTTCTTCAAGACCGACGTATCCGATTCCCGGCAATGCGATGCCGAATTCGACCGTGAAGACGTTGCCTTCTTCCAGCGGGATGGTCGGGGTCGCGCCGTAGCGTTCCCATTTCGGTCCGACAATTGCGGCGCCATCGTGCACCGACCGCCCGATTTGATGACCGAGGGCGTGCTGGTATTCCGGGTAGCCGCGTTCGGTCAGGCGCGCCCGCGCGACCGCGGCGGTTTGTACATCTCCGCGACCTCGTCGATAATTTCCCGCACGGTCCTGAACGCGTCGATCAGTTCATCCGGCGGCGCGGTTTCGTTCCGGCGCAGGAAATAGGCCAGCCGCTGAATATCCGAGCAGTACCCGTTAAGCCGCGCGCCGAAATCCACGTGGAGCAGATCGCCGGGTTCCACGACAGCTGAAGTGGGATGACCGTGACCGGGCTCGGTTTTGTCACCCGCGTTGACGATGGTGTCGAACGAGTGCACTCCTCCGAGACGGCGGATATTGGTTTCCAGCAGGCGGGCGATCTTCTGTTCGGTCATACCGGGGGTGATATCCTCCAGCGCCTTGTGCCAGCAGTCCGAGGCGCACATGGCGGCTGATGAGATACGGACGATCTCATCGTGGGTCTTGCGCCCGCGCACGAGCGACATCAACCTTTCGGCCGAGACGATTCGTTCCGGGTAAGGAGTGCCGTGTAAATACGACATCAGCCGTTGGTACATCCCGTAGGTCAGACCGTCGGACGCCGGATCGTCGAGCGAATAATTCAACGCGATCGTTTTCGGATCGAATTCGATTATCTTGTCACGAATTTCTTTGCCGCAGTCTTCGACATAGGGGATGACGTGTTTGAAACGTCCGGCGCGTTCGATATCGGCGACGTCGTAATTCCCGACCATGGCGGTGGTTTCGCCGTTGCGCGGAATGAAAAACGCCGATTGCCAGACGATTTTGTGTCCCACCATCAAATCATGCGCCGGATCGGCCATCATATCGGTTTCACGACAGAATATCAGCCAGAGATCGATATCGAGTTCGTCGAGAATATCCACGGCCTGTTCGATTTTCAATTTTGTCAGATCCATTGCCGTATTCTTTGCTATTCGTAAATCTTACTATGTGCCATCACCGGATTCGTTAACCGAGTGATTAATCATCCTCGGTCAGTTCCCTCTGCCGGGTCAATTGTTCTATTTGTTGCAATGGCTTTTCCAATTGCGAGGTGCGCGTGGTGATCAGCTTATCGTAAGTGTCCTGTAACGAAGCGATCCCTTTGCCGATTTTATCCATTGCCTCTTTGTAGTTGTCCCACTGTTTGTAAAAAGCGCCCATCAGAGTGAGGATCTTGTCGGCGGAGCGGGCGAGATTGAAATTGTCCACCGATTGTCGTATCACCGCAAGAAAAGCATACAACGACCACGGCGAACAGACAATCACTTTGACTTTGAGCGCATCATCCATGAAAGCAGGATCGTGTTCCATGAGAAAACCGTAACCCTGCTCGTGCGGGATAAAGACGATCATGAAATCCAGCGTGTTGTTGGACGGGTCGATATAGTCGCGGGTGGCGACATTTTTTATGCTGGTGCGGGCGTCTTTGAGATACTGTTTTTTGCTGGCCTCGCGCGACGGCTCATCCTCGGCCTCGAGATATTTCTTGAAATTATCCAGCGGAAACTTGACGTCCATGTTGATGATACGATCGTCGGGCAGGATGAACGTGAAATCGGGGCGTCCGTGTCCGCCTTCCAGTCCGGTCTGTTTGCGATAGCTGACGTTTTCGACCATGCCCACCAAATTCAAGATGTCCTCGGCCACGCGCTCGCCCCATTTACCTCGCAGACGCGAGTCGGACAGTACTTTATTGAGATTGGCGGTCATTTCGTGAAGGCGCAGGGTTTCCTGCGACTGGACCTGCAGACCGCGGGTCAGTTCGCCGAATTTCTGTTCGCGGTCTTTTTCGAGACGGGTAACCAACTCCCGCACCGAATCCATTTCGGTTTTCATCTGTTGCAGGGTGTTATCGATCAGCGCTTTTTTGCCGGCGAGTTCCTGTACGTTGGCCTGAGTTTGTTGCGCCAGTTTTTCATTGGCCAGTTTGAGAAACTGGTCGGTGTTTTTTTCGAGGGCTTCGTACGACGCCGTTCCGAAAGATTCTTTCATTTTCGCCAGCGTGTTGTCTTCGATACGTTTCGAAAAAAAACGCAACACGACGAAGACGGTCACCGCCGTAATCAATCCGAATGCGATCGCCGCGATAATAATATCCATCTCAATACCTGGTTATATCCACGCGAGTGACATTGTTAATGTTACGCCCGACGAAATGCAGTACCACCTGCGAGAAACGATAAGGAACGACGGAGACATAAAATTTCAGGGTAACGTCGTCCGCACCGGTTCGCAAAAGATTCCTGACCGACAACACCGAAGCGACTTCGCGGGCGGTTTCCTCGGCGGAGTCGACCAGCCGAACACTGCCGCCCATCACCGTGCCGATGACTTTTTTTAACAAGGGGTAATGCGTACATCCCAGTACCAGCGTGTCGATATCGACGTCGATCAGGGTTTTCAGATAATCCCGCGCGATCAGAGAAGTGGCTTCTTTTTCGATATAGGCCTCCTCCACCAGCGGCACGAACAGGGGACAGGCCAGCGAAAAGACCTTGATGTTCTCGTTGCGGCGCTGAATGGCTTTGGCGTAGCTGTCGGAGTCGATCGTGGCGCGGGTGCCGATAATACCGACGCGTTTGTTGTGCGTGTATGAAATCGCGGCCTTGGCGCCCGGTTCGATCACGCCGAGAATGTCGATATCGTACTCCTCGGACACGGTTTCCAGCGCCACCGCCGAGGCGGAGTTACAGGCGGCGATGACGAATTTGACTTTGTGTTCAAGGAGGAAATTGATATCCTGCCGGGTGAATCCGGTGATGATTTCGCGGGAGCGTCCGCCGTAGGGATAGCGTCCGACGTCGCCGAAATAGACGATATGCTCGGCGGGGAGAAGACGCATGACTTCGGCGGCGACGGTTAATCCGCCGACACCCGAATCGAAAATCCCGATCGGCCGATTCTGCAATTGTTCATCAGTCATTATTTATTCTCATATTTGGCTTTGAATCGTTTTAAACCGTCATAAATACTCTCGGCGACCTTTTGCCGGTAACTTTTGTTTTTCAGCAATTTTTCGTCCTGCTTGTTGGTCAAAAATGCCGATTCCACCAGAATGGACGGCATGTAGACGCCGTTGAGGACAAAAAAACCGGCCTGATCCAGCCCTCGGGCACGGGTTTGTTTCGACAATTCCTTGCGGAATTCCTTGTCGACAATGGCCGCGAGATCGGACGATTCCTCCTGGAATTCATTTTGTATCATATCGCTGAGAATCATGCTGAGATCGTCGCCTTCATGAGCGTTGAACGCGGTCTGTTCCGCGAGGAACACGGCATTTTCCAACTGGGCCGCGGCGCGGGCCTCGTCATTAAGCGCCGGGGCGAGGAAAAAGACCTGAAAACCCCGGGC
>CAZVNK010000208.1:0-2327 GCA_964628115.1 uncultured Ignavibacteriaceae bacterium
ATACCAGATTCGCCAAGGCAAGTTGACGTATTTTTCGTAGTCTCTGAAATACTCTGGTATTTATTATGTCTATTTCTGTTTTACCTAACTCAATAAATCCGTGAATGGGGTCTCTTAATTCGGCCATTGTTCTCACTCCTTAAAATCTGGCCGCCCCCACTTTTTGTCAATCACATCAAACTAATATACATCAGATTGATTAATCAAACACAAGATACGTTCAATATTAATTGTATGTATTGGTAATACAAGAAAAAAGTATATTACGACGCCTTCACTTTTAGCAGTCGAATCGAATTGGAAACCACCAGCACCGATGAGAATGCCATTGCGCCCGCCGCCACCACCGGCGAGAGCGACCATCCCAGAAGTGGATAAAACAATCCCGCCGCCAGCGGAATCGCAAGAATATTATAGAAAAACGCCCAGAATAGATTCTGTTTGATTGTGGCGTAGGTCAGCTTCGCCACGGCAAACGCTTCCAGAAGTGAATCCAGATCATCGCGCACCAGAATAACATCGGCCGATTCAATCGCCACGTCGGTTCCGTTTCCCAGTGCGACCCCGATATCCGCCGCCGCCAACGCCGGCGCGTCGTTGATTCCGTCGCCGACCATCACCACCGTGTTTCCGGCTCGACGGAACGTTTCCACCATAATCGCCTTCTGATCCGGTTTTACGCCCGCCTCGAACCGCCCCACACCCAGTGGCGCGCACAGTCCGGCCGCCGCGCGATAAGTGTCGCCGGTCAGCACGACCACTTCGCGATGCTGTGATTGCAGACGTTTGATCACTCCGGGGGCTTCCTCCTTGATTTGATCGGACAACCCCAGGAATCCATATCCCCGGCCCTCGGCGGCGACAAACACGACCGTCCGTCCCTTGCTCATTTCCTCTTCCGCCTCATCACGCAACCCCGAGATATCGACGCGCTCTTTCTCCATCGTCTCGATATTGCCGACCAGCACCACCCGATCCTGCACTTCCCCCCGTAAACCGAATCCCGGAAATTCCGTCAGGTCTTTCACCGGTAATAACTCCAGCCCCGTCTGTTCGGCCTTGCGAACGATCGCCTCGGCCAGCGGATGTTGCGAGCCGCGTTCGATCGAACCCGCCAACTGCAGGAGTTTGTCGTCATCGACACCGTCGGCATCGGACGTGGTCACCGCGACCACCTCGAAACTTCCCCTGGTCAGCGTTCCGGTTTTGTCGAAAACCACATAATCGGCATGCACCATCCGTTCCAGAATATCACCGCCGCGAATGTATATGCCGCGACGAGCCGCGCGTCCGGTTCCCGCCAATACCGCCGTCGGCGTCGCCAGTCCCAGCGCACATGGGCAGGCCACGATCAACACCGCCACCGGCGCGGTCAACAGCAAAGGACTGGAGCGATCGACAAAAAACCATACCGCGAACGTTGCAACTGCCAGAATCAGCACGATCGGCACGAATACTCCGGCAACCCTGTCGGCCAGGCGCTGAACCGGCGCCTTGCGATTCTGCGCCTCGCTGACCATCTTGATTATCCCCGCCAGAAACGTATCTTCACCCGAACCGGTGACCTCAAAACGAAACGCCTTGTTGCCGTTTATCGAGCCGCCGACCACTCGTTCGCCGACCGAATGGTCGACCGGAACCGATTCCCCGGTCAACATCGATTCATCTATCGATGGTGTTCCGACCGTAATCACGCCGTCGGCCGCGATACGCTCGCCCGGCTTGACCGAAATCAACATCCCCGGTTTCAGATCAGAAGTCGGCATCTTTTGTTCGACTCCGTCGACCAGCACCGTGGCATACTCCGGGCGCAGACGCAACAGCGCCCCGATACTGTCGCGCGCCCGCGTTTTGGCGCGACTTTCGAGAAATCGCCCCAGAAGAATCAGCGTGATTATCATTGCGGTCGTCTCGAAATAAAAATGCGGTTCGGGAATGTGTTTTACGAGCAGGACGTCGATCAACACATAGATACTGTAGAGAAAGGCCGTCAGCGAACCGATGGCGATCAGCGTGTTCATGTTGGCGCGGAGATGCCGCGCGCCACGCCAGGCATCATCGAGAATGTCCCGCCCGCATCGAAACAGCACCGGCGTGGTCAGCACCAGCAGTATCATCCCCTGTAACCAGAGCGGAATCACCACGCGTCCCGCCGCCATGTTCATCATGCTGAGAATCATTATCGGCGCCGTGAATGCCAGCGCTCGTAAAAACCGTCCGCGCGATTCCGCCTGCTCATCCGTCTCATCCCCGGCGGGACGGTCGGGCGATTCGGCCTGATAGCCGATCTCTGCGATCGTATCAACAATTCGTCGGCGATCGAGACG
>CAZVNK010000208.1:2337-5736 GCA_964628115.1 uncultured Ignavibacteriaceae bacterium
CGGTTTCGGTGGCGAAATTTACCTGCACGCGTTGGACACCGTCGAGCTTCGCCAGCCCCTTTTCGATACCGATCGCACAACCGGCGCAATGCATGCCGCGTATTTTCAGATGTAATTCCTGCGCCTGTTCCATCGCACCCAAAATACGTTATGGATTATTGTTTGGCAAATGTCAAAAATCGAGAAAGAATTACGACGGGCTTTATTTGAATCCCAGCGTAATCAGAATCTGAGGGCATTTTTTCAGCAGTTCCTTGCGGATTTTCACCCGCGCCCGGTGCAAATACCAGCGCACCGTCGCTTCCGGCATGTTCATGATATTGGCGACGTCGTCGATATGACAACCGTTGACATCACGAAGCAAAAACGCCGAGCGTTGTTTGTCGCTGAGTGAATCCGCCGCCTCGCTGATATACTGCCGCAGTTGATTCCGTTCATAGGACACGTCCGGCGTGAGATTTTTCTCGTCGGCGGTCTCCACCACGTTTTCTATCGACTCATGATGGTACCGATGATGTTTACGAATATAATCGATCGAGGCGTTGACCGTAATCCGGTACAGCCAGGTATAAAACTTCTTTTTCTCGTCGTACCGCCAGATATTGCGGCTGGTTTTCATGAATACGTTTTGGGTGATATCCGCGGCTTCATCGTAGTCGTTGACCATCTTATACGCCAGTGACGCCACCTGATTGCGATACAACCGCATCAACTCGGAAAACGCCCGATCGTCGCCATCCTTGATCCGACGAATCAGTTCTTTGGTTTTCAACTCCAGATAGGTGTCTTCTTTGCTTTCGGCCTTTTTCTTTACCGGCGCTTTTCTCATCTCTCTATCACCTTACCGAATAGTAGACAATTTTGGTTCACTTTATTCAATACCTCAAACACCCCACCGCCTAAAAAAGTTCCATGATCCCGGACATTTCCTTCGTATATTTAGTTTCTCTGCGAATCTCCCGGCAAAAAAAAAGCCGCCCTGCACAGGGGCGGCTCAAATCTTTTGCCACACCGGGCTTAATTGTTCAGGATATACTCAAGCGGATTGACTTGTTTACCGTTGATCAGCACCTCGTAGTGAAGGTGCGAACCGGTCGAATATCCCGTCGAACCCATCAGGCCGATCAAATCGCCGCGACGGACTTTCTGGCCCTTTTTGATTTTAATATTGCTCAAATGTCCGTAACGGGTTCGATACCCATAACCGTGCTCGATATCGATCAGTTTGCCGAGATCGCCCATTCTGCCGGTATATCGCACCACTCCGTCGGCGGCGGCATAAATCGGCGTTCCGATTTTATTGCCGATATCGATTCCGGCGTGAAACCGTTTGTAACCGGTGAACGGATCGCTTTTCATTCCGAAGCCGCGTGTCATGTACCCGCGTGCGGGCCTGATCGACGGGGTATGATCCAGCAGTGATTTTTTCTCGGCCAGCGTGTTATACACTTCCGTGTATTTTTCCTTCTCGAACGCCGCCAGTCGGGTTAGCGCGTCGACATCCTTCTCCGTGGAATGCGCCAGCTCAACCGCCCGGGTAAAATGCTCGTGAGATCGTCCGTCCGGACCGCCGATACCCAATCCCCGTTCGTCCATGCTGATTTCCGGCAAATTGAATATATTGCGGATGACGATTTCCTTTTCGATGAGATCTTCATAGACGGCGTTGGCATCGGTAATCTGCCCCCGCAACTCGTCGTATTTCGCCGCGAGCATTTCGTTTTCGGTTTCAAGTCGCGCGATTTCATTATAATCCGCGCGAGCCTTGAAAAACGATACTGTCAGAAAGACATTGGCGATCAGCACCAGACCGATAAACACGGCACTGCCGATTAGAAAGACATACGAAAGCTGGAACTGTCGAAGTTCCTCACGACTTCCCGTAATCAACAACAATGATAATTTCTTCAACGACATTTCCTTTTGTCTTCTATTGTATAGACTGCCTGTATCGGGAGGATGTTTCAGGAAGTCCGGAAATTTCGGCCAAAATATCCCTTAATGTCGTGAAAGTCAACTTAAAAATTCCGTCAAAGCCCCCTGGGGTCGGTATCGGCTATTTGATCAGCTGATACTCCTTTTTCAGGATTTTGTTAACGACCTTAATAAATTTCTCTCCCGATAAGCCCTGCAAACTGTAGAGATGCCAGTAAAGCTTTCTCGGCATCACTACGATACTTTTCTTCTTGGCGGCCATAGTCAAACCTTTCAACACCCTCCCGAACGAGTCGATGTTTTGAACTATGGCATAGTCCCTATATCGACCTGTCCGGAATAAATATTAACACTGTTGCATTTCTAACCGCGTCATGTACTTGCAGAAACAATGCCCTCTTTCGCGTCTGCCCCAATTTTCCACCAATGCGCGTTATGATGTTATATATCAACAAGATAACGGCATGTTCACACCGTGAACAGCAGTCTCATACCGCCCTCTTTTGGGGATTTTCATGGGATTTCAGCCATACTACTAGCCCTCATCCCCATATTATCCGATTGTTTCGCCATCGTCGGCTTGACACCGCGACCGATCGACAATACATTGCCGATAGTCACTATCCACTCGATAGCATAGGGAATTCGCCATGATATCCATGAAAGAAAAAATCGTTCTCATAACCGGCGCATCGGCCGGAATCGGCCTTGATACCGCCGGAGTATTCGCCCGCGAGGGCGCGAAACTGATTCTCACCGCCCGTCGCGAGCAGGTCTTGAAAAAACTCGCCGAAAAGCTAGAAAAACAATACAATACCGATTCGGTATGCTTTCCGCTCGATGTGCGCTCGCAACAGGAAGTTGAACAAAAGCTCAACGCCCTTCCCGCTGTCTGGAAAAAGATCGACGTGCTGGTGAACAACGCCGGATTGAGCCGGGGAATGAACAAACTTCATGAGGGCGAGCTGATCGACTGGGAGGAAATGATCGACACCAATGTCAAAGGCCTTTTGTATGTCAGCCGGGCGGTGATTCCGTGGATGGTCAAACGTAAAAAAGGCCATGTGATAAATATCAGTTCCATCGCCGGGCACGAGGTTTATCCCGGCGGCAATGTCTATTGCGCCACCAAGCATGCGGTCGATGCTCTCACGAAGGGCATGCAAATGGATCTGATCGACTCGCCGGTGCGCGTCAGTTCGGTCGATCCGGGCATGGTCGAAACCGAATTCAGCATTGTCCGTTTCCGTGGAGATAAAGATCGCGCGAAAACCGTCTATCAGGGATTAAAACCGTTGACCGGCGAGGACGTTGCCGAGGCGATTCTGTTCTGCGCCACCCGTCCACCACACGTGAATATCAGCCAATTGCGCATTGTCCCCAAAGACCAGGCCTCGGCGCTGGTGGCAAATAGGAAGTAGGGATAGCCGGAGACTTAAACACCACTATACAAGGACTCTTTTT
>CAZVNK010000209.1:0-2259 GCA_964628115.1 uncultured Ignavibacteriaceae bacterium
TATAATGCTGCGCGAACTAATAAGGATAATCCGCCTCCTGCGCACTACGAGTGTATGTTGACGGTCGGAGCGATGTCGAAATATCGTGCGACACCTTCGACACCGTCGATCATCTGCGGTTCACCGGTGACACGCACCACCGAGGTGACTCCCGGAGCCGCGCCGTCGGCGGTAATCTCAATACCGATATTGCCGAAAATTTCGGCAGTCGACATGGTCATGTCGCGATCGACCGCGACCGTACCCTGCACGATAAATCCGGCACTCTCATCAAGCACACCCGAGTTTCCGAGTGTAAGCGTATATGCATCCGTCGTCACAATACCGTCTATAAGCGCCAGCGTGCCGTTCACCGTGGCATCCGCACCAAGAATCACGCCCTCATCACTGACAATCGTCATGTCGTTCAAAACCGACGGATCGGTCGGCAGTTCCGGCCCGGTAGTAACCATCTCGACCGAGCTGGTGTAGCGCAGATTGACTGTGCCGAGAAATTCCGGGGCATCGGAAATTTGACCGGTCGCCCGTGAAATCAACGCGCCGTCGGCAATTGCCAACGTCACGTCGGCGTCACTGATATCCACCATTCCGCTGGTCAGGCGTACCGTCTGACCGACGGTCAGCGTCTGCGGCAGGTCGGCTTCAAGAACGAAATTGACGCTATTGTTGACCGTCAGGCTGTCGGCAACCACGCGGTCATCGGTCAACGTCCATATTTTACCGGTGCCGTTGCTTTCATAACTGAACTCCACCTGGTAATAATCCATGTCGTTCACGACCTGGTCGGCGGTCGACGTCGAGGAATTCCGCTGATAGCGAACCTTGCCGTTATTCAGCAGGGTCGGTGGGAAAATGGTCGTACTGCTGGTGGTTTTGTACGTGCCGCCGAGTTTGAGATCGACAATCGACGTATCAAACCACACGTCGGTCGTCGTAACGTTTATCAGTTCCCCACCATCGTTGATCGTAATGGTGCCGGGATTGAATTCCGGACCGTATGAGGAACTGCCGAGACCGGTGCCGATTTCCACCTGGCCGCCGTCCATGATATCGATGCCGCCGATATTGATATCATACGAGCTGGCATCGGTAAACGCCGCTTCGCCGGACACCGTCATCTTGCCGATCGGTTGCGAGCCGGTGCCACTGCGAATAAAGTGGGTCCCGGATCCGTCGATCACAAGAAACGCACCATCCTCATGAACGATGATTTCCAGATTCTGGTTGTTGGTAAAATTACCGCTACTGGCCCAGCGCGCCTCCAGATCATCGCCTTCGGACAGTTCAAACGTCCCGCTGATAATCTCAAGGCTGTTTTGCAAACCGAGTCGCATACCGCTGGCGTCCGTGACCACTTTGCCGGACGACTTGTCGATAATGACGTCGCGAAGCGACGTGGAACCGCCTCCGGTATTCCAGCCGCCGAGCGTTTGCGTCGCTTCATCTCCCGTAAAACGGAGAAACGCGCTGTCCGAAGACCATCCCGCGGAAAACGCGATATGATCTTCACTGAACAGCGTGAAATCACCGTAGACGCTGAGGCGACTGTCATGATTCATGTCGATCAGCGCATCCTCACCGCCGAAAGTAACCGAGTGACACTCCGCCAGAGTGTCATCGACCGAGACCGTGTGGCCCGCCGCGATCATCACGTCGTCATTCGAAGTCGGCACGACGCCGCCCTGCCACGTTGCCGGATCCTGCCATTCGCCGGATTGCGTCGTCGTAACCTGGCCCTGGGCGATACCAAAGCCGAACGCAATCAACAGCAACATAGCCGTTCCCATTCGTTTCATACTGCACCTCCTATGATAAAATAAGTCGTCATGTCATTTGCAATGCGTACCGCCGAAATATCGCTATTTCAACAGTACCATTTTTTCGGCATGTAATTCGGTGCCGGCCGTGACCGTGTAAAAATACACGCCACTGCTCAGGTCGGAGCCGGAAAACTCTATCTGATGTCGCCCCGCCGCCTGTCGTTCGTGCACCAGTGTTTGTACTATCCGCCCCCGAATATTAACGATATCGATCCGCACGTCGCATCGCTCCGCCAGCGAATAACCGATGACGGTCGAGGGATTGAACGGATTGGGATAATTCTGATAGACACGCAGATTCCGAGGCAGAACCGGCGGATCGTCGTCATCATCGCTGGCAAACGGGTCCCGGCCGGGGCGATCGGCGGCCCGGCGCGCCGGCCCGGTGAGGCGTCCGGCCAGGCCGCCGAGCCCGCCCAGCAGCTCGAGCACCCCACCC
>CAZVNK010000209.1:2269-5729 GCA_964628115.1 uncultured Ignavibacteriaceae bacterium
GACCGCGAGCGGATTATCCTCGGGAAACGTCAGCGCCACGGCGTCGGCCAGCTTGTACCAATTGGTCTCGGTGTTGCGAAGACCGGTATAGGCCTGTTCAAGATGAAAGAACCGCCCGCCGGCCTCAGTGGCGGACGTTTCACACGGATCGGAACTGGCGTTAAGCAACCGTCCCTGGGTATTGGTACGGCCGATCAGACGATACCAGTCGGCATCGAGATGCGCGATTTTGAACGTCAGCGTGTTATCCTGCAACAGCAGATTGTCGCGCAGAGCGGGCATGTAGTCGATCCCCTCGGGCGTGTATTTGGTACCGTTACTCATGATAATATCGGGATCACCGGTCCCCTTGGAAAAACCGTGCGGTTGAATGACGATCATGTCGGGAATAACCGCCAGCATCTCCTCCGTGGTGATCTGAAACGTGCCGTTCACCACGTGCGGCTGATCGGAATACCGATACGCCTGCGCGTCATCGGAGCAGACCGTCGTCGTCCCGTCGCAGGGCGAGGCCGTCTCCCCGTTACAGCGATGAATCCCGTTAACAAAGAAAGCCCGCGCGCCGGCGGTTTTGAATACCCGCCAACCCTGGTACCCCGTGTTGCGATCGTATTTGGCATGCGGGGATTGAATAACCAGTTTCTGACGCCGAGCATCAGGATTGAAAACGAACGTTCCCCAGTAACGCGAACCGGATTCCGGCGTTCGTTCCAGAATATAGTACACGTGCTCAGGAACCGATCCGTTATCCGTGAATCGCACCACGCGATAATTTTTCGTCAGGGCGGAATCATGAGCTTCGGCGTAATTACCGGTCATGATATCCCTGATCATCTGTCGCCAGAGATCGCGCGACGAGGCTCCGGGTTGGAGGTACAATCCACTTGGTGTCGTACCGGGAACGGCGGCGATGATACTGTCCATGTGGACGGTTATATCACCGCTGAGAAAAACTTGCGCCACGGCCGGTTGTCCCGCCATCAGGATCAATAATGCGATAACATACAGGGTCTTTTTCATGCCGTCACCATCGGTTTATTTATGGGCAATCCGGCGCCGGGCCGGACGGAGTGCCGTAAATGTGATCGATCAAATACAAAATATCCAGCAGGTTAACCGCGCCGTCGCCCCCGTTGACATCGCCTGACGCGATCGGATCGGGGGCCGGCCCCTGAGGCGTCCCGTAAATGTAACTGATCAAAAACAGGATATCCAGCAGGTTAACCGCGCTGTCGTCGTTGACGTCGCCGCAGACGAAATTCGCCCCCGGCGCCAGAGTCCAGCGCGAAAAGGAATCGATTTCGCCGATCGTGCAGGTATTGGCGTCGACGTCCATCACTCCGTCCCATTGCGTCCAGGTGACGCCGCCGTTATCGGACATGAATGGAACCAGTAATGCTTCATCGATTCCGGCGGCCTCGTCGTTGGTATAATGCAGAATCATCGTCGCCTGCAATCCGGCATTCACCATCGGCGTAATATCGAAATAACGGCTGATACTCGTTTCACCGTTTACGATCAAGGCGGTTCCGGTGGTACGTATCACGGTCGTCGCACCCGGGGTCGCTCCGTCCGCGACGATTTCAATCCCCAGATCGCCGAAAGTCTCAGGTGAAGACAACACCACGTTGCGGGTTGCGGAAACTTCACCCTGCACCACGATTCCGGCGCTTTCGTCGATCAGTGCACCGTCCGCCAGAGTAATGGCATAGTCACCCGTCTCCAAGATGCCGTTTTCCATGTTCAGCGTTCCGTTCACCGTAACATCCGCACCCAGCGTGACGGTTTCCGTTCCGATTTTAATCAGATCGTTCAATACTGCCGGATCGGCGGGCAGTTCCGGCCCGCTTACGATCGCGTCCGAATAACTGGTATAACGAACATCGATCATGCCCTCACAGGCCGGGGGATTCGTGATAGTCGCCGTGGCGCGGGAAATCATGGCCCCGTCGGCCAGAGTCAGCGCAACGTCGGCATCGCTATTATCAAGTATCCCGCTGGTGAGACGCAGGGTGCCGTTGATCGTCAGGACGTACTCATCGTCCGCCTGAATCAACACCTCGGCGTCGTTGTTGACGATAAAACTGTCGGTCACGACGCGATCATCGGCCAGTGTCCAGATTTTTTGCGTCGCGTTGCCGTTGAAACTGAATTCGATATGCTTGTAACCGGTATCCACCACGATTTGATCCGTGGTGGCCGTACTCGGGTCGCGCTGAAAGCGCACCTTGCCGTCATTGTTAAACGTCGGCGGGAATACGGTCGAACTACTCGAGGTCTTGTACGTGCCGCCGTCCATTAAAATAACGATGCTGGTATCGAACCAGACGTCGGACGTCGTTACGCCGTAGACACTGCCGCCGGAATCGATCGTGATCGTTCCGGGATTGAATTCCGGACCGTACGTGGTACTGCCCAGACCGGTTCCGATCTGCAGGGTCCCGCCCGCTTTCACGTCGATACCACCGATGCTGATATCGTATGAACTGGCGTCGCACAACTCGACCTCGCCGTATATGGTCATGTGTCCGATCGGTATCGATCCGGTGTTACTTCGAATAAAATGCGTGCCGTCGCCGTCAATCAGCAACAGCTTGCCGTCGGGGTGTACGGTTACCTGCAGGTTTTGGTTGTTGGTCAGATTGCCGCTACTGGCCCAGCGCGCTTCAAGATCGTCATCGGGCGCGAATACCAGCTTGCCGCCGATAATTTCCAGACTGTTTTGTACTCCCAGCCGCATCCCGCCACCGCCGGTCATGACCACCGATGCGGAATCCTTGTCGATGATGAGATCACGAAACGACGTCGATGCACCGCTGGTACTCCAGCCGCGAAGGTACACGGTGTCGGCGTCGCCGGCAAGGCACACGAACGCGCTGTCGGCCGACCAGCCCGCCGAAAAGGCATTGTGGTTTTCACCGGCCAGCGTAATATTGCCGTATACCGTAAGTCGGCTGTACTGATTCATATCGATCAGCGCCTCTTCATTTCCGAAATAAAGCGAATGACACACCGGGGTCGCGTCGTCGACCGAGATGGTGTGCCCCGCCGAAATCAGCACGTCGTCGTCCGCACTCGGCAGGACTCCCCCCTGCCAGGTCGACGGATCGGTCCACTGACCCGACTGCGCCGACATAATCTGACTCTGCGCCGGAAACGTCAATGCGACCGCATTGGCCAACTTGTACCAGTTGGACTGAGTATTGCGCAGTTTGGCGTACGCCTGCTCCAGATGCAGAAAACGTCCCGTGGCATGATTGGCATACGAATCGCAGGGATCGGCGCATTCATTGATCAATCGTCCCTGCACGTTGGTGCGTCCGGTAAGCTTGTCCCAGTCGAGATCGACATGGATGACCTTGAATGTCAAAGAATTGTCCTGCAACAACAGGTTGTCCCGCAGGGTAAGCAAATAATCGACCGACGGCGTGTAGCGTGTTCCATAGCTCATTATAACATC
>CAZVNK010000210.1:0-5715 GCA_964628115.1 uncultured Ignavibacteriaceae bacterium
ATTTTGTTGCTACCGAGCACTTTTTCCAGAGAGAGTTCGTAATCCTCGGACAGGAAATTCTCATCCTCGGGATCGATCAGCACGGTCTGCTCCTCGCCGGAAAATCCAGCGAGAATGTCCGCTTTGGTTATCACCAGCGCGACCGGGATCGGCAGGCGGCCCTCCAGCGGCGCGATTTGTTCCAACGTATTGACGAACGACGCCACGTGCGACTGGCATTGCAGTTCCGAGTTGAGCGATTTGGGATCGAAGAAAAACATCAATCCGTCGCAACCGATCATGAAATCCGCAACCTTGTCGCGGATCGGACTGCTATCGGTTATCGACACCGCCTTGCCGGGGTAATCATACGTTACGACCGACAGGGTTTGACTGCGATCGATAATGGCGTTGAATTGCAACAGACGGTCTTCCTCGGTCGGACTCGGGAATTTTTTCTCACCCGGCAAATCGACCACGGTACCTTCGGTCGCGGTCGACCCCAATCCCCAGATTCCCCGTCGATTGGCCAGAAATTCCGCCGAGGTGGGATTGTCGGTCACCGAAATCTGCAAATCGCGGGAGACCTTGCACTCCTCGTTCAGGACGGTGAAATAGACGGTTTTGCCGGAATTGGCGTGACCGTACACGCCGATGCGTTTTCCCGCCGGCCACTTGAAACCGCCATCGGGTTTTTGTCCTTTGCCCTTGTGTTGCGCGGCGGCCTTGGAGCCTTTTTTGAATATCTTAAATATTTTTCCTAATTTCACGACTTCCCTGCATCATTAAAAGCATTACGTTACTTATTCCCCGATTGCTGAGTGATCTGCGACCGCTGATGAAACTCCTCCAGCTTCTGATCACTGTAGCTGTTCCATTTCAGCGGAACATATATCGCCAGGAAAATAAAAATGACTATGATAAACCCGTACCAGAAATAGGCCGGGTTGCGCTGGGTCATCACCAGCCGGAAATACCGCCAGTTGGAAAACGCGCCTTTGACCTTGCCCCACAACTCACCGAAGAAATCGGTGACCTTGGCCCAAAACGATGTTTTTGCGAGGTATTGCCATTTGGTGAGATAGTATTCGGCCAGCCGACTGCTATTGCCCAGTTTGTCGAAAGCCCGCACGCGCTGGAGATGAAATTCCAGCGAGCTGTGATCGCGAATCACGTCGTTGCCCAGCACCAGTCGCCGCCGCGACAATTCCAGAAATTTCATGGGATCGGTCATGCCGCTGAATTCTTCCGGCGACATCACGGTATTGATCCCCTTGCCGAATTTGTTGATATAGCGGGCGATTTCACTCAGCAGGAAGACATTCAACTCGTGGTTGTTATTCAACGAACCTTCGCGGAATAACAACGGCACCAGATTATTTTCGAAATACGGCACGTCCTGCTTGACACTGCGCAGGCCCCGGCAATATAAATACGCCTGATTGGATTGCCCGTCGGTATCCGCCTCCGATTCGAAATAAGTCACCAGAATCTGGATACACAACTGGCGCAGATCGGAGCCGGTCAGCGGTGACTGCCGGATTTTTTCGAGGAAAAATTGATCGACCTGCACCGCCTTGTCGCGCTGTTCCCGCAGAGCCTGAAAAACGGCATAAATGCCGTTGTACGTCTGTAAAAACGCCTCAGTGTCAAACTTGGCGTAATTATTCTCGTAAGTTTCGAGATACCTGAAAAGCTCGGTAATGTATGATTCCATTTGTTTTTACTTTACGCTAATGCGTTTCATCCGTTACACGGAATATATAATTAAATCCATTTTCCCCAATTTCGCCAGTTTTTGCACGTCCTCCGCGCCCCGGAAGATCAGCGTGATCTGTCGCACCGATGACGATCTCAGCATATCCTGCGGGTGCAGGGCCACCTTGTTGCCGAAGGTGGTGGTGTCGACGTCGACCGGATCGGTCTCGCCGAGTCCGCGCGCGTCGTTGAGTCCCAACCGCACCTGCATATTGCGCCCGAGGGCGGTATCGAAGAGGTCCTTGGACAGCAGGACGGTGGTATCGGCCACCGGTCGGGGTTCGGCCATTTCGATCATGACATAACACAATTCGCCGACCTGCTCGGTGCGATGCGAGCTGTAGTCGAATAATTTATACGTGCGTCCCTGATAAGTCAGTGACTCGGTTGCGACGGCCTGCTCGCCAAGCTGTTCTTTTTTGGTTTGCGCCAGAAAGCCCAAAATGCCCCGGATGACGCCGAGAATATCCTCGATGGCATACACTTGCGTCCCGAGATTCTCATGCTCGTATTCGGTCATCAGGAAGCTTTCCACCGACGAGATAAAGCGCCCGACGTCGGAGTTCAACTCGCGGGTAAAGAATTTTTCGTTCAAATAGTCTTTCAGTCCCGGTTGCAGATTCAGCAGAGTGGTGAACACCCGAAACAGCCGTTTGAAATTGACCACCAGCCAGATCGGGTGCCGGCTGTTGCGCCCGGTCAGCATCATGTCCATCGACCCGGCCAGAGTGGTTGCCAGTTGATGCATGGTGTCACGGAACGCTTTCTGCAGGCTGGTGCTCTCCGAAGCCAGCGAACCGCCCGCAGTGATAGCGGTATAGGCGCGCGATGAAAGCGACAGCAGGTTTTCCAGACGGTTTTTAAAATCACTCGCCTTCTGCGCCAGCCGCTCGTCGGCGGCCAGTGTCAGACAGGGCGGGAAATACCGTTCGGAATGCGACACCTGTCCGTCCTTGACCACCAGTTCCGCGATTTTCACGTATTGCGTCTCCGGAAGATTCGGCGGATTACCCAGTGTCAGTGAATAAGAATTGGTCAGATACGGCAGACGGGGCAAATCCTCGTCGGGATCGGGATCACCGATCGACTGCTTGACACCCGGTTCGACCCCGATGTATACCGGCACGCTGGCTTCGCCGACGCTGACCTCGGCGCGCACGATATTTCCGGAGGTATCATTGACCTCGATATAACTGCCGTCGCGCGTGATCGCCTGACAACGAAGCAATTCCACCCGGAGTTTGTTGCCACTCAGAGTGAGATTGAGACTAAGCGCGGTCTGGCCCGAGGGGCTTCTTTTTATCAGCCCGTAGTTGTCGGCAATCGTGCGAGCATGCCAGTTTACCAGCTCTTCGTAATATTTTTCCTGGTCTTTGAGATGCTGTTGGGTAATCAACATCCCGTCCTGCCAGTTCACCGAATATAACCGTAAGTCAGTCATTATGTTGCCTCAAACTTGTGGTTTCGAATGTACGCCCTCGACACGGTAAAGTCAAGTATATAAGATTTCTCTGTCGCATACACCTTATCTATCGTTACATCCGGGCGGCATAGCCCAGATACATTTCTCGTTTTTCGCGGCCCAGATGTGTTTTTTCCGGGGCGCTAATCAATCGGATGCGATACAGCAGAAAATTCGGCATACACAATTCCAGCATCCATTCCAGTTTCCTGCGTTGCTTTTTTTCGGGAAGCCAGTCGGGCAGGTCCCGTGTCGTGATTCCCCGCACCTGCACTTCATAGCAGGAGTCGTATTCCGCAAAGCGGCGACCGATGATACTCTCTTTGCCCAATCGACCATTGCGACTTCCCAGACGATATTGAATCTCGCCGGGAATTTCATGTTCGGATTCGACATTTTCGACAATGTGGAATTCATGGCCGAACATGAACGAAAGCACCCGTTCGACCAGTCCGGGATTGCCCGCCCAGAAATGAAACGACGGCAAAAGCGACACCCAGGTCAGCAATTCATCGGACGACCAGCTTTCGGCCTGTTTCGGAGCGAATCCGAATAATTTCAAAAAACGCATGACCTGTTCCCGGTCAACCACGCCGAAATTATGCTTGAGTGACTGGTAATGAGCAATGGCATTGTATCGAATCAGCGATCCGTCGAACGGCGCCATCAACCGTCGGGACGAATCATCCCAGCCGTCGCGATCCGTTACTCCCGCGAAACCGTAGAAAAACTGGAACGGCAGTTGGTCGACGGCGCTGGGATAACCGATCCGCAGGGTGATTTTCGATTTGCGGGTAAGTTCGGTTCGCGGTTCGGGCGACTGCTCGCGGATTTCGCCCTTGTAATTTTCATATTCACCATCGGCAATAACGTCGATTCGATGCGGATCGATGCCCCTTCGCATCAGCATGTTGATGGCGGTCACATAATGAAAGGGAAAATGCCGATTGCAAAAATCCGGCATGCGATTGCTGGCGGTTCCGGTCATGCCGCGGTAATCTCCACGTTATACTGGGTGTTGACGGCCGACCGCGATTTGAGAAAGTCGGCCAGGCGAGTTCGCAGAAGATCAAGTTCCTCCTCGGAATGGAAATCCTGCGCACCGACACTGACCCTGACCACGATACACCGCCTGACCCCCCTATCGGCGCGCTGAATACCGTTGCGGCACACCGCCCGTTTGATACGGGGATCGAAGATGGATGCCCAGTTGCCGATTTCGGTAAAACTCAGGGCACGATCCCGTCCGCGCAGACGCGCCGAGACTTCGCCGGCGGTTTGTTTTTCGGTTCGCGCGGGGATCGCCCCGGCGGCCGGGATAACGTTTTCCGCCGCCAGCACGCCGGGATGATTTTCGTACAGTTCCGTTATTTTCTGCGCGGCAATGCCGTTGGCCGCCGTTCCGGCGGTGGTGGCATAAGATACCGTCACGCTGTCGGGCGGCAATTCCAGACTCGATGAAAAATCAAACCAGAGCACCAGCCGTTCATTGCGGTTCTCCAGCGAATACACTCCCTGCTCGGGATCGGTGCGGATTTCATACGATGGGACATATTCCCGACCGTTGGAATCCATGACCGAGACGACGTTCAGGATTTGTTCGAGTTTCTCGGGAAGTTCTATTTCCAGCAGGCGATTCCCGCCGGTATGTTTAAACAGCGTTTGTTCGTTTTTATTGACGGCAATGAAGCAGTTGAAATACACGCCGAACCGCGCCGCCAGTTTGCTTTTATCGCCGCCGGGCGGAAGATCGATACGAATCCAGTAGTAACGACCGCTGTCCGACGACAGCGAGATCCCCTGTTTTGACATCAGTTCGGCCAGTTGCTCATCGGCCGGGCCGATTTCCCAGGTCGAAGCGAATCGTTCCGGGAGGATCACCAGATGATCTTCGAGTTTCTTGAATACCGTCCCGCTGGAACGTACCGCGCCCCATTCGATGGCGCGGTTGTCGCGGATCAATATATCATCGAGGGCATTGTTTCGCCCCGGGCAGAAACCGGAATCATCGAAGAATCCGCCGAATTTCGAACCGGGATACCAGTGCCCCCAGCGTAGTTGCCTGACACTTTCCGGCGCGCCGGTCAGAAACACGGTCGCTCCGACAAAGTCGGCGGGGTTACCGGTAAAATCGACGGCGATATATACCTGCCCCGATTTCATTCCGGCCAGTTGTGCCGGCGACTGGGACATGGTCAGGCTGTCATCCATCGAAACCGGCGACAGGTCGATTACCTCGCGGTCGGTTTTGAGAAAAACATGTTTCACTTCGGCGGATAACAGACGTTCGGCACGCAGGGCCGAAAAGAAAAAGGTTTGTCCTCCCTCGCGCCTCTCCTTGTAAAAAAACCGCGTGTGCGGATCGACGGTAATGACCGGATCGGCCGCCTGACATCGCATGACGGTATACGCCGGAATCGGCCAGCGCAATCCCTCGGGGCAAAGCGCCTGAATAACCGAGAGCACGGCTTTAACACCCATGGGGTTGTATTTGATGAACTTCATACCCAACCAAA
>CAZVNK010000211.1:0-3313 GCA_964628115.1 uncultured Ignavibacteriaceae bacterium
GTCTTTACAGTTGAGCCCAGAAAAAAAACACGCATCGAACCAGCGGCATTCATCATTATGGATGAGAAGAAAATCTCGATGTTGGCGGCCAAACCGGGCAAACTCGACGCGCTGGTCGAGGCGGTTCCGGATTTGTTCGGCAAGTTGAAAAATCTCAAAGACAAAATGAGTAAAGACAAAGGCGCGTCGGAAGCAAAGCCCGAGGGTGAGACTCCCCCCGAAGATAATCCGTCCGGCGGCGAAACGCCGTCATATTAAGTCCAAACCGCTGAAAATAAACCGTTACGGCCTCCGGTCGTGGCGGTTTTTTTTGTAGATATAAAAGAACAGGGTAGTAGCAAAATCGCTTGCAATTTATGGTTCTTTATATTTAATTAAACTTGTAATATGTGTCAGTAGATGTTTGGCATGCCCAATGATTAAAGCAAGTAATTTAATAGATTGGTAGAATAATGAGTTCGAAGAAAAAGAGTACTCATACCAAGTTTAAATATCCCCCTTTAAATGAAGTGGCATTTGAAATACAATTTGTCCCTAAACTTAAAATATTAGATTTATTATCGGACTATCAGGATTTAATTTCATCAATTTTGCCTGAAATAGGCTTTGAACATTTACACCCCGCTCTTTATTCAGGCAACCAAAATGAACAGATAGATAAAATAGCAAAAAGAGTCATATTTGAAGACAAACATAAATCGAGACTTCTTCGAATTGCCATAGATAGATTTAACTTCATTGAAAAAGAATATGTATCATTCAATACATATTTAGAAATAGTGGAGGACTTTTGGCATAAATTCATTAAAACCTTTGGTGATCTTGTAATAAACAGAATTGGATTACGGTATATAAATAGACTTGCATTACCCTTGGAAAAGGGGAATATTGTTATTGATAAATACATATTCCCTTATTATGATCACAACAGACTTGAGACAAAAAAAGTAAAGTCTGTTTCAGTTGAGGCAAGGATTATCCTCAAAGAAGCCTTAATGACCGTAAGATCTGGCATATTAGGAACAACAACACTAGATGATAGAGATTGTCTTATTTTTTTATTGGATTATGATTGTTATAAAGACGAAGCAATTGATACAAATGATGTTGGGAGATACTTGCGTTCTTTCCATACAAGTATTGAAAAGCAATTTCTAACCGACGTTAAGGAACCATATATTAAGTTTATGAGTGATGGGAAATGGCAGTAGCAATTCAAGAAAGTAGCAAAGCAACTCATTATACTCCAATAGATTTTCCTTGGACTTCAGAAACCAATGTATCCGGTTCGCATTATGTTGTCGTAACTATTTATTCAGAAGGGGCTTATAAAAAGAGTGTCGTGATCCCGGATTTAGACAGGAGTCAAACCAATCCATATGCATATGGCCTAGATTCGTTATCTGTCGATAATGAATGTATGTCGCATTTGATGAACAAAGCCGGCAAAATTGGTGGATTGGCAATGAGCTTGACAAAAGTAAAAAAACTCCTGGAAAACAGAATAGGGAAATTAAATAAGGTGTTCTTGATATATATGCAAGAATTAGAAGATCATCTTGATGTCACAACAGTTATTACAACTAATGATTCAAGGACACTAGATCAAATTTACGATCACGAATTATTCATCAGTGATAATACGCCCGATATCTGTATTAATTTCCGAGTTATAATCCAATCGGGAAGGCATTCTGATGTAAACATTCCCAAAGATTCAATTATCTGCATTTCAAAATAGATGCCAAATAAAAGCGAACATATCAAACAGGCCATGATAAATGAAGAATTTGGAATTGAAATTAATAAAGATTTAAATAAAAAGTATGCATCATGGGCTGTAGTTACATTCTTTTATAGCGCTTTACATTGGGTAGACGCCTATCTGGCAACATGTTCATATCATCCAGCTGACCATCGTAGTAGACAATCATGGGTATCTCGTGAAAGTAAATTAAGAAAAATCCATACAAATTATAGATATTTAGAAGATCAAAGCAGAAATGCCAGATATCAATTATTAAAGCATTCACCCAAACAAATTTCAAACATCTTGCAAAGACTTCAGGATATCAAAAATTATATAAATCAGGTATTGTGAAGTAGTCTTCACAACATTGAACATAATTCAACACTAACCCCCCCCCGGAACCTCTTGGCAGTGTCGATGTTATAGAGGGAAAGATATTGCTTGTCTAAATTTGACGATGTTGTATATTTGATGTTTCTATTTGGGCTGTTCAGAATTTGAGCAGATGGACGATAACATATAGTAGGAGTATGTGTTGCATAATATTGTAGCATTGTTTATGGCCAGCCCCGATGCCGGCGGCGGCGGAGGAAGCCTGGTAGGCATGCTGTGGATCGTGCCGCTTTTTCTGATCATGTATTTGCTTTTGATCAGACCGCAGCGCAAGCAACAGAAAGAGCATCAAAAATTGCTTACGGAGCTGAAAAAAGGAGATCGCGTGGTGACCAACAGTGGTATGTATGCCACCATTTTTGCGATCAACGATGACAAGAATATTGTCGTATTGAAATTGAACGACGATATCAAAGTTGAGTTTATGAAATCCTCGATAGCGGCTCGAGTGGATTCATAAGGTAAAGGAGTTTTCGTGGCGACAAAACCGATCGTTATATATGGCGACCCGGTTTTAAGGGAAAGGGCCAATCCGATCGAAACCATCGATCAGGACGTAAAAGATTTGGTGGCGTCAATGATCGCCACCCTTAAGAGCGCTAATGGCTTGGGCTTGGCGGCTCCCCAGGTGGGAGTCTCCGCAAGGCTGTTTATTGTCGATCTGTCGGCGGTCGATCTGACCGAAGATGTACGGGTGTTTATCAATCCCGAAATCATAGAGACATGGGGCCAGACCTCAATGGAGGAAGGCTGTCTCTCATTTCCCGGTATATTTCAACGCGTGACGCGGCCGGAAGAAGTAAAAGTTAAAGCGACGGATATCAACGGCAACGAATTTACCCTGGAAGCCTCAGGGATACTGGCCCGTGCCATTTTGCATGAGAATGATCATCTCGAAGGAAAGCTATTTATCGATTATCTTTCTTCTCTTTCCCGAACCATGCTCAGGGGCAAGCTGAAAAAGCTGGCTCAGGCATCGTAAGTCAAGCATCGATTTTGCGGCCACGAACCGCCAACACATGAACATCGTCTTTATGGGGACGCCGGATTTTGCCCGGCGGCCGCTGGAGTATTTGCATGAGCAAAGCGCTCATGACGTTGTCGGTGTGGTCACCGGCCCCGACAAAGGCTCCGGGCGCGGCCAGACGGTGAAACCGACGCCGGTCAAAC
>CAZVNK010000211.1:3330-5693 GCA_964628115.1 uncultured Ignavibacteriaceae bacterium
ATTTTCACCATTCCCCCCCATGGGACTATTAACCTGCACGGTTCGCTATTGCCGAAATATCGCGGCGCGGCCCCGATTCAATGGGCGCTGATCAACGGCGAAACGGAAACCGGCCTGACGACTTTCCAGTTGAAAAAACGGGTCGACACCGGTGACATGCTGTTGCAGGAAACCATTTCCATCAATCCCGACGACACTTACGACGACCTCGCGGAGCGCATGTCGCACCGCGCCGGTCCCCTGCTGGCGCAAACGCTCGATTTGATCGACGGAGGCGAAGCGGTGACGCGGGAACAGGACAACGCGCTGGCAAGCCCGGCCCCGAAAATCAAACCGGAAGACTGCCGTATCGACTGGGATGTCGCAAACCGGCAGGCGGTGAATTTTATTCGCGGGTTATCGTCGACACCCGGCGCGTTCACGACCTTTCGCGGTCGGAAGCTGAAAATCCTCAGGGCGCATCCTGCGGATGACGGCGTTTTCGATTCGGCCCGTCCGGGTGCGATCCTGGAGGATTCCAAACGCTTTCTGGTCGCCTGCAGAGAGGGCGCGATTGAAATCGTGGAAGTGGTTCCGGAGGGAAAATCCCGCATGAGCGGCGAAGCCTTCCGTCGCGGTTATCGTCCCGATACCGGCGATGTTCTGGGAGAAAAAATTACAGGAAACGATCACACATGAAAAAAGAAATCCTTATTAATGCCTCAGAGTACGAAACCAGAGTGGCGATTCTCGAAGACGACCGCCTGGTGGAGTTGTACATCGAACGGCCGCAATCGGAGCGGCTGGTAGGCAACATTTACAACGGCAAAATCAAAACGGTCCTGCCCGGTATGCAGTCGGCTTTTATCGACATCGGACAGGAAAAGGCGGCTTTTCTGCATGCCTCGGATATCGGCGATATCACCCAGCACCAACGCTATGAATCGGATTATGTGGACGAGGAACCGCCCGCGGAAATCGTCCGCAAACGCCGTCGCGCCGGTATCGAAACGGTACTCAAGGACGGTCAGGACGTCCTGGTGCAGGTTATCAAGGAACCGATATCCACCAAAGGCCCCCGGATCACCACTGAAGTGTCCATTCCGGGACGGTATTTGGTGCTGGTTCCGGACGACGACCACGTGCGCATTTCGCGACGTATCTCGAACTGGAATGAAAAACGCCGCTTGAAGAAAATCCTCACCCCGCTTCGACCGGAAGGATTCGGGCTGATCGCCCGCACCGAAGCCGAGGGGAAAAACGACGGGGATTTCAAGCCGGACATCAAGCGTTTACTCAAACTCTGGGCGCGGATGAAAAAACGCGCCGAGACCATGTCCGCCCCGGCGCTGATTCACAAGGAAGTCGAAATCACGACCACCATTATCCGCGACATTTTCACCGACGACGTCGACCGTCTGCTGGTCGACAACCGCGAGGAATATCGCACGATCATGGCGTATGTCCGGCAGGTGATGCCGCATCTGCGCAACCGGGTCGAACTGTACAAGGGAACGACGCAGTTGTTCGATTTGTACAAAATGGAACCGGAAATCGAAAAGATGCTGGAGCGCAAAGTCTGGATCAAAAAAGGTTCGTATCTGATTATCGACCAGACCGAGGCGATGGTGACAATCGATGTCAACACCGGGCGGTATGTGGGCAAGGGCGACCAGGAATCGACGATTCTGCGAACCAATCTCGAGGCGGCCAAGGAAATCGCAAGGCAGATACGCATGCGGGATATCGGCGGATTGATCGTGTGCGATTTCATCGACATGTACAGCAGAGAGAATCGTCGCAAACTGTACGAAGAATATAAATACGCCTTTCGCAACGACCGCGCCAAACGAGCGATCAATCCGGTCACCGATTTCGGTTTGATCGAGATGACGCGCGAGCGGATACGGCCGTCACTGCTACATACCTTTTCCGAACCCTGTCCGCACTGTAACGGGTCGGGGCGGATTCTGTCGCGCGAGACGGTGGCGACCAAGGTGGAGCGCTGGTTCAACCGGGCCAAGATCGACGGGCGTCATCGGCGATTCAGTCTGGTGGTCAACCCGCACCTGGCGGAAAAGATGGTCGATTCCGGTCACAACCGGATCAACAAGATCATGAAAATGCACAAATTTCGAATCGACCTGGTGCGCGACACGACCATGCCGATTCAGGATTTCAAAGTGTTCAGCTCTTCGGATAACGCGGAGTTGACCGATCAATACTGGGGCTGATCGGCGCGGCGGCGGCGGATTTTCCGTTGCCGGATTGCGGATGATTACCCGATATTGACAGGATCCATGAAACGTCGCGATTATCATCTTCTGATTTTTGCCGGAATCATCCTGCTGTACGGATTCGGGCAGGCGGTTATCGGCACGTAT
>CAZVNK010000212.1:0-2674 GCA_964628115.1 uncultured Ignavibacteriaceae bacterium
CGACAAGGGGGTGGGGGATACGAGTCGTTGCGGTTGTTGGTCATGGATGACGGATCGACAGTGAACCGCGTCGTAGGATTTGTACATCGGCATTGACTCCGCCATGACTACGGATGTCATGAGCAGTATGGTCAGCAGTATTGCGCACAGCCCCGTACGTTGGTGTGATCGAATGAATGACATGTCCCTTCCTTTCGCTATATCGATATCAAGCTTACTTGCATGTATTAACTCCGATTCACGAGGAGGTATCAACGTTGTATGGCATCGGAGTCGCCTTTTGCAGATGTCATTGTCGGTATATCCCGTTGGTATAGTCTTAAATAACCGACGAGCAACGAATCTGTCAACCGAAATCGAAGAAGAAAACATCGTGTTGTCGGTCATTATTTTTCATTTGGGTCAAAAAAATGATTGACACTGCCGAAATTGAGAGTATATTTTTTGAAACCAAAGAAGATTAATGTCGTAGACTGATACAATGAGTTATATCTCTTAACAGAACCCGACGGAGGAAACGTTTTAATGATTCCGATTATTTACAATATTTGTAATACGCTCTTCGGTATCAGTGTATCCCGTGGCGTGGGAGGTTCACCTCATTTGTGAAAAATATCACAAAGATTACTTTAACCCGCCGCGACTGATCAGGTTCGGCGGGTTTTTTGTTGCCCCCGAACCGTATGGAAGGCAACAGAAAACGGTAATTGTGAAAGGTTTATAGTCATGACGGCAGAATTCTACGAAGACGAAAAGACGACGGCAGAAAAGGATATTCGTTCGCGCGATGCCTTTCGCGGATTGTTGCCGTTTTTACGGGAACACAAATGGCGTATGTCGGGCTGTCTGTTTATACTTGTTGTGGCCACGCTACTATCGCTGTGCTGGCCGATTTTGCTGAAACGAGCGCTGGATGTCAATATCAAGGACAGTGATTTTTCCGGTCTGCTCTGGACGGTGGCCGCAATCGCGGCAATACAATTGGGAACGTTACTCCTGCAGTATTTTCAGCGGGTTTGGCTGGAGATAATCGGCCAGGATATCATGGTTACGCTTAAAAAGCGGCTGTTCGATCATATCCTGTCACTCGACGTGTCGTTTTTCGACCGCAATCCGGTCGGGCGATTGATGGCGCGAGTGGAATCCGATACCGAATCTTTGCGAATGCTGTTCACCAATACGGCCGTTATGCTGGTCGGCGATCTGATTCTCATCGTGGGCATTTTCGCGGTGATGTTTTATTACAGCTGGCGGCTGACTTCGATTCTGGCCTGCATCATCCCGATCGTGGTGATTTTGACGATTATATTTGAACGCAAAACGACGCCGCGCTTTCTCGAAGTTCGCAAGAAAATGGCGGAGGTGACGGCGAATTTGACCGAGTTTTTGCATGGTATGTCGATCGTGCAGATTTTCCATCGCGGCGCATACGCCCAAAGCCGAATAAACCAGGCCAATCGGTTGAAATTCAAGGAAGACGTCTATGTCAACATCGCGGTCTGTTTTTATTTCAACCTGGTTGCGTTCTTTCAGTACGTCATGATCGGCCTGGTGCTCTTTTTCGGCGTGATCTGGATCGAGCAGGGGATTATCACGGTCGGCACGATCAGCATGTTTATTATTCTGATCTGGCGGTCGTTTGATCCGATCTGGCGCGCGTCGGAGCAGATGTCGAGTATCCAGAAGGCGATTGCGGGGGCGAAGCGGATTTTTGCATTGCTTAATGAGAAATCGCGTTTGCCGGAACCGGTGAACCCGATAGCGTGGCCGAAGTTGAACCGGGGAATTCGTTTCGAGAAGGTCTGGTTTTCCTATACCGACGACGATAATTATGCGCTGAAGGACGCGACCTTCGAGGTGCCGATCGGCAAGCGGACGGCACTGGTGGGAATGACCGGCGGCGGCAAGAGCACGGTGATATCACTGCTGCTACGGCTGTACGATCCGCAGAAGGGACGAATACTGGTGGACGGGATCGATATCCGACACATCAGCAAGGCCGACCTGCGCAAACGATTCGCGCTGGTTCTGCAGGATATCGTGCTGTTTCCGGGGGATGTCAACTCGAATATTTCGCTGGAATCGTCGGAGATTTCAACGGAGCGAATCGTGCAGGCCGCCGAGACGGTGGCGGCGGATCGTTTCATTAAGCAACTTCCGCATCAGTACAAAACCGAAGTGTCGGAAAAAGGCGCGAATTTCAGTCGCGGCGAGAGGCAGTTGCTGTCGTTCGCGCGGGCGCTGGTGGTGAATCCCGACGTGTTGTTGCTGGACGAGGCCACCAGTTCGGTCGATCCGGAGACGGAACGAACGATACAGGCTTCACTGACAAAGCTGATGGCGGGCCGGACGTCGATTATTATCGCGCACCGACTCTCGACCATCCTTGACGTGGACCAGATTCTGGTGATACGTCGCGGAGAGATCATAGAACGCGGAACACATACGGAATTGATATTGCAAAATGGATATTACTCCAAGCTGGTCCATTTACAATTCAAGTATGCAAATGGAGTAACGGCAGATGTTAGATAAAATACGATGGTTCTGGAAATATTATCGGCGCTACCCCTATGTTCTGGCGGTACTGGTATTGCTGACGCCGGTACAAGCCGCCTTTCAGGTCAGTGTTCCGCGCCTGATCGAATTCAGCGTGGATTATGTCAAAACCGGT
>CAZVNK010000212.1:2684-5674 GCA_964628115.1 uncultured Ignavibacteriaceae bacterium
ATATGGCTGGTGGGACACGGGGAATCGCTGGGATTGTCGATTGCGCTGACGTTCATGTTGACGTTGATCATCCTCGGAGCCTGCTCGGCGATGCTGTATGCATTCGTGCAGAGTCACCGGGCCTGGATGAACCTGCGGCTGGAATGGCTGTTTCGTCAGGATGCATTCGATGACGTGACAACCAAGGGGCCGAATTTCTTCAACCGGTTCCGAACCGGTGATCTGGTGACGCGTATGACCGACGACGTGGCGGACAAGTTGTCATGGTTTGCCTGTTCCGGTATTTTCCGGCTGTATGAGGCGGTCTTAATGGTGGCATTCACGTTGACGATGATGATTATGATCGATCCGATGCTGACATTGTGGTCGGCGGGGCCTTTGCCGCTGTTGATCGTTATCTTTTTCAAGAGCGCCACGATTCTGGATCAGCGATTCGATCACCTGCAGACGCGGATTTCACGGTTCAATAATATCATGGAAGCGTGTTTTTCCGGGGTACGGGTGGTGATGTCGTATGTGACGGAGAAAATACAGAAGAAGAAATTCGACGATGCGGTGTATGACCGCCGCGACGCGGAAATTTCCGTCATTCGGGCGGATGTCATCGTGGAATCGCTATACATGTATATTTGGCAATTCGGCATTATCATTGTCCTGATTGCCGGTGGATACATGGCCATTCACGGAACGTTTTCGCTGGGTAAACTGGTCGCATTCGTTTATTACACGGCGATTCTGGTTTTCCCGATGTTCGGCATCGGCCAGGTTCTGGGAAAATCGCGGCAGTCGGCGGTGTCGATCGACCGTCTGATCGAGCTTGAGAAGATGGCCCCGATGGTTTCCGGTGGTGACGGAGTGCGAGTCGATTCCACCCTGAATGGAAAACTCAGTTTTGAGAATGTCGAGTTTTCCTTTCCGGAATCGGAACGCAAAATCATCGACCGGATCAGCCTCGAAATCACTCCCGGGCAGACCGTTGCATTGGTGGGGCGGGTCGGTTCGGGTAAGAGCTGGCTGGTCAACATGATCCCGCGCCTGGTCGATCCGACCGGGGGAGTGGTTCGATTGGATGATCGCGATTTGCGAACCTATTCGCTGGAAGACCTGCGGCAATCGATCGGTTTCGTGCCACAGGAGCCGATTTTGTTCAGTGATACGGTGCGTAACAATATCCTGTTCGGACGCGAGCACATTTCGGATACGTTGATGGAATGGGCGGTCGAGGTCTCGCAGTTGAAGGATGAAATCGCCACGTTCCCGAAGGGGATTGAGACGCAGATCGGCACCAGAGGAGTATCGATTTCCGGCGGCCAGAAACAGAGACTGGCGCTGGCGCGCGCGCTGGTCGGCAAACCCCGGATTCTGATTCTCGACGATTGCACGTCGGCGCTGGATTCCCGAACCGAGGAGGCGCTTTGGGAGCGACTGCATCAGGTAATGCCGGACATGACGGCGATTCTGATCACCCACCGTCCGGATACCCTGCGCAAGGCCGACATGATTTACGTTCTCGAGGATGGGAAAATAATCGAATCGGGCCGTCATGATGACTTGACGGCGCATGGCGGTCGGTATGCGAAAATATACCGACGGTATGAACTCCAGGAGCAGGTCAGCGAGTAAAAAGCGCTTTCATTTCAGTTTCATAACAAAGGGACAGCCGTGAAGCTGTCCCTTTATTGTTTGGAGTCTACTGGGTATTACCCTGAACAATCAGGTTCCGGACCCAGGGGATTACCATACAGATAATCAATCAGGTATAAAATATCGAGAAGGTTGATAGCTCCATCGGCGCCATTGCAATCAGCCGCCGCGAACGACTCCGGAGCAGGCCCATCCTGATAGATAAAGTTTATGAGAAAGAGAATATCGATCAGGTTGACTTTGCGATCGCCGCTGGCGTCGCCGCAGACGAAGTCGCAGGCATCGCCGATACCGTTCTCGTTGCCATCCTCCTGACCGGGATTGTATACATAGATGCAATTGTCGCAACTGTCGCCGACACCGTCGGCATCATCGTCCTCCTGCAATGGATTGTCGATCAAATCGCAGTTATCGCACTCGTCGCCGTATTCATCGGTGTCTGAATTGATCTGATCGGGATTATACGTGTCGGGGCAGTTGTCATCGGCACAGGTATTGCCGGGATATCCGGGATCGCCGTAGCCGTCATTGTCCGAATCGGTACAGTCATCGCAAAGATCGCCGATACCGTCCTCGTCGGCGTCGAGCTGATCCGGATTATAGGTGTTCGGGCAATTATCCACGTCGCAGGTGTTGCCGGGATACCCGGGATCGCCGTAGCCGTCGTCGTCGGAATCGGTGCATTCATCGCAAACATCGCCGATACCGTCGCCGTCGGCATCGAGTTGATCGGGATTGTACGTATTGGGGCAGTTGTCGTCGGCGCACGTATTGTTGGGATATCCGGGATCGCCATAGCCGTCATCGTCGGAATCGGTGCATTCATCGCAGACGTCGCCGATACCGTCGCCGTCGCCGTCCTCCTGACCCTCGTTTTCGTCATCCGGGCAATTGTCACAGGCGTTGCCTACGTCGTCACCGTCGGTGTCCTCCTGACCCGGATTATTAACGTCGGGGCAGTTGTCATCGGGACAGGTGTTGGCCGTGAAGCCGGGATTGCCGTAACCGTCGCCGTCGGTGTCGGTGCATTCATCACAGGCATCGCCCAAACCGTCGCCGTCGGCGTCGCCCTGACCGGGATTATACACGTCGGGGCAGTTGTCGTCGGAGCAGGTATTGTTGGGAAATCCGGGATTACCGTAGCCGTCGCCGTCGGTGTCGGTGCAGTTGTCGCAGGCGTCACCGATACCGTCGGAATCAAAGTCTTCCTGCAGGGGATTGGCCACATACGGGCAATTATCGACCGGGCAGGTGTTGGCCGGGAATCCGGGATCGCCGAAGCCGTCGTCGTCCGAATCGGTGCACTCATCGCAGGCGTCACCGATGCCGTCGCCGTCGGCATCACC
>CAZVNK010000213.1:0-5656 GCA_964628115.1 uncultured Ignavibacteriaceae bacterium
CATACAATCCCTTCTGCTATGTCAACGCTGAGACGTTTCGGGTTTGATTGTCTTTTATGAATTCATTATACACATTCTCGAACATCCGGGCAAGTTTTTCAGCCTGGGTTTGATAGGCGTTCTTGTCATCCCACCCCGTGGCGGGATCGAGCACGAACGATGGAACCTCAGGACATTCCTTCGGAATTTCCAGCCCGAAGATTTTATCGCTTCGATAAGTGGCTTTGGAAAGTGTCCCGTTGAGAATCGCCCGGATTATTGCCCGCGTATGCTGAATGCTGATACGTTCGCCGACTCCGTACGGTCCGTTGATCCAGCCGGTGTTGACCAACCAGCAATTGACCCCGTGTTTGGCGATCTTTTTGGCCAGCAGATTGGCATACACGGTCGGTTCCAACGCCATAAACGGCGCACCGAAACAGGAACTGAACGTCGCCTGCGGTTCGGTGACTCCGCGTTCGGTGCCGGCCACTTTGGCCGTGTATCCGATCAGGAAATATCGCTGGGTCTGTTCGGCCGTGAGTTTCGCCACCGGCGGTAAAACACCGAATGCATCGGCCGTAAGCAGGATGATGTTTTTGGGATGCCCGCCCATGCCGTCCGCGACGGAATTGTCGATATGCGTGATCGGGTAAGCCGCGCGGGTATTTTCCGTGAGACCGGCGTCGTTGAGATCGATTCGTCTGGTCTCGATATCGATTGCGACGTTTTCCAGAACCGTTCCGAACTTGCGAGTGCATTTAAAAATGTCCGGTTCTCCGTCCTCCGAGAGGCGAATCACCTTGGCATAGCATCCACCCTCGAAATTGAACACGCCGTTGTCACTCCAGCCGTGTTCGTCGTCGCCGATCAACCGCCGTTCCGGATCGGTCGACAGCGTGGTTTTGCCCGTTCCGGAAAGACCGAAAAATATCGCGGTGTCGCCTTCCTTGCCGATATTGGCCGAACAGTGCATGGACAACACGTCCTTTTGCGGCAGGAAATAATTCATAACCGTGAACACCGCTTTTTTAATTTCGCCGGCGTAACTGGTGCCGCCGATCAACGCCATTTTACGCTCGAAATTGAGAATAATAAAGGCCTCGGAATTGGTGGCATCCAGATCGGGAACGGCGTGGAAATTCGGAATATGGACGACACAGAATTGCGGATCGAATTTGGCCAGCTTGTCGCGATCGTATTCCCGGATGAACATATTCCGTGCGAACAGACTGTGCCAGGCCGTCTCGGTGACGACTCGAATCGGCAGACGATATCCCTGATCCGCCCCGGCGTAACAGTCCTGTACATACAACTGCTTGCCCTGCAGATAAGCCATGATGCGATAATACAGCGCGTCGAAATGCGCCGTGTCGAACGGCCGGTTTTCCTTCCCCCACCAGATTTTGCGTTCGGAACTGGCTTCCTTGACAATAAATTTGTCTTTGGGTGATCGACCGGTATGATGTCCGGTACGCACGACATACGGACCCAAATGTGCGATAAATCCTTCCCGGTTTCGCACCGACTCGGCATACAATGCGGGCGTCGGCAAATTCCAATACACCACCCCGGTATTGACCAATCCATACATGGATAGACTCTTTCCCTGCACCGGTGACTCCTTTCTTCGGTTAACATGCCCCTGCAAAATAACGGATAGGAATATTCCCTATCATCTTCATCGGCAAATTATCTTGAATATCAAACGTTTAAGATATAAATTCATTTGCAGTTATGACGAAACGTTGATATATAGGAACCGGTTTTAATATAATAAACCGTTGGGGATATAAACAGCTTAAATTTCGGGTTATTATGAAAGTAAAGCAATTTCTGGTTTTGCCAAATCTTCCCGAGCGTATTCAAGGACTTCGCGAGTTGGCGATGAATCTTTGGTTCTCGTGGAATTGGGATATCGTAAAACTGTTCATCCGCATCGATTCCGAATTGTGGGAAAAATCCTATCAGAATCCGATTGAGATGCTGGCGTATCTGCCGCAAAGCAAGCTGGAGGAAGTCGCCAGGGACGACGCCTTTCTGGCCAGCCTGGATCGCGTCTACGGCCATTTTCAAGATTATGTCAAATCCGCGCGATGGTTTGACAAGACCTTTCCCGATCACAAGAAGGCGACTATCGCCTATTTTTCCTGCGAATACGGTATCGATACCGGCCTGCCCATTTATTCCGGCGGTCTCGGCCTGCTTTCGGGCGACCATTTAAAGGCGGCCAGCGATATGGGTATTCCGCTGGTGGCGGTCGGACTGCTGTATCGCTACGGCTATTTTCGGCAATTTCTGTCATCCGACGGATGGCAACAGGAGCGCTACGAGGAAAACGACTGGTATCACATGCCGGTCACGCTGGAGAAGGACGCCGAGGGCAATCCGATTCGCTTCTCGCTGGATTTCTCCGGAACCCCGGTTCACGTGCAAATCTGGAAAGTTATGGTGGGCATTACCCCGCTGTATTTGCTTGACACCAATATCCCCGAAAATCCGACCAAATACCGCGAAATCACGTCGGTGTTATACAGCGGCGACAAGGACACTCGTGTCCGACAGGAAATCCTGCTTGGCATCGGCGGGGTGAAAGCTCTCAATGCGCTGGGAATAACGCCGTCGGTATATCATCTCAACGAAGGCCCTTCGATGTTTTTACTTCTGGAACGGATCAAGAACTTGATCGAAACCAAAGGGCTTTCATACGCTGAGCCGGTACAGGCGGTGTGGCCGCCGACGGTGTTCACGTCGCATACCCCGGTTCCCGCAGGCAACGAGACCTTCGATCCCAAACTGCTGGAGCGCTACCTGAAGGATTATGTCGCCAAAATCGGCATGAGTTGGGAGCAGTTTCTGGCGCTGGGGCGGGTCTTCCCTTCCGATGACAACGAACCGTTTGGCATGACCGTGGCGGCTCTGAAGCTGGCGGCGTTCAATAACGGCGTATCGCAACTGCACGGCATCGTCACGAGAAACATGTGGCACAACATTTGGCCGAGTCTGCCGGTCGAGGAAGTCCCCGTTATCGGCATTACCAACGGCGTGCATATTCGCTCCTGGCTCAGCCACGACATAATCGACTTGTTCGATACCTATTTCGGTCCGAAATTCACCAAACAACCATCTAGTTTTCAGGACTGGGAAAGCATTCATAAAATTCCCGACGCCGAAATCTGGCGCGTACATCAGCGACGGCGCGAACGATTGGTGTTTTTCGCCCGCAAGCGGCCGAAAAACCAGTTGGCCCGTCGCGGCGCCAGCGCGCTCGACATCAAAATGGCCGATGAAGTGCTCGATCCGCAGATTCTCACGATAGGATTCGCCCGGCGGTTTTCGTCCTACAAACGGGCTTTCCTCCTGTTCAAGGACATCGATCGCCTTCGCCGCCTGATTAACAATCCGGATATGCCGGTGCAATTCGTGCTGGCAGGCAAGGCGCATCCGCTGGACAATCCCGGCAAGGAGATTATTAAAAACATCCTGCAAATCGCATCGCGCGATGAATTCCGTCGCCGGATCGTGTTCCTGGAAGATTACGATATCAACGTGGCCCGCTATCTGGTCCAGGGTTCCGACATCTCGCTCAACAATCCCCGCCGTCAGCAGGAAGCTTCCGGACCCAGCGGCATGAAAGCGGCCTGTAACGGCGCGATCAATGTCTCCATTCTCGATGGGTGGTGGTGCGAGGGATACAGCCCCGAAACCGGATTCAAAATCGGCAACGGTGAGGAATACGACAATCTGGAATTGCAGGACAGCATGGAAAGCCAGTTTTTGTATGACACGCTGGAACGCGAAGTGATCCCATCGTTTTACAAGATCAACAGCGCCAATCTGCCCTATGACTGGGTCAAGATGATGAAAAATTCCATGATCATGGCCAGCAGGAATTTCAGCTCATACCGCATGGTTCGCGACTACACCGAAAAATGTTATGTCCCGGCCATAAACGCCTGTGAGAAATTCTGTGCCGAGGATTTTGCCGTCGCCAAAGCCATGGCCAAATGGCAGAACGAGTTGAGTGTCAACTGGGATCAATTGGTTATCGACAAAGTCGAAACGCCGTCACTCGAGACCTCGCCCAAGGTCGGTGATCGCATTCCGGTCGATATTCGCGTCCACCTGGGAAACATCTCGCCTGACGATGTTTTGGTCGAGGTGATTGCCGGCAATCTCAATTCACTGGAACAGATGAACAACTATCGACCGGTTATCGCCACCATCGTCAACGGCTCCGACGCATCTCAAAACGGTTACGGCGACTATCAGGCCGAGGTGGTTTGCGAGGAATCGGGGCGCTTCGGAATCGCGGCCCGGGTGGTTCCCCGCAATCCCAATCTGATTCACAACCGTATCCCGAAACTGATTAAATGGTGGTAGCGGTCTCGACCGTCATAAAATAGTGTCTATTCAACGCCTTTTCCATCGCGGAAAAGGCGTTTTTTATGTATATGGCCACAACATTTTCGTCTCCGGCCCGTATGCAATCTATTAATGATCGGGCAAAACGTAGTGATGAAAAACACGCCGCAAAACGGACTTATCGTTTCAAAGATGCTTCGACGGGCACTTTTGCGCGAATTTGTTGTTGGACATGTGTAAGAAAGCCGTGCATAGTGCAACCGGAAACATAATCGATGATTGGAACGGTATGATCTGTGATATTACCCTCTCCGCCCGTAGCCTTCCCGTCTTTTCGGAACGGGTCTTGACAAACCATCCGCAACAAGTTAAACTTGAGCAATTTAACAGAGGGTTGAGACTTGGGAACGAATTATATCGGGTGTGTTTTTCTGTCGGAATATGTATTCCCTTTAGATAATTAATGTGATCACACATGTAGTATAGAACCACTGGAGGAGTAAAATGAAAGGTAATCGTACTGGATTGGCTTTGGTCTTCATGCTTTTGTTAGGCTTGACCTCAACCGCCTTTTCCTTCGATTTCTCGGAAATCGAGGATCGCATCGTTGAGATTACGCTGGACAACGGTCTGAAATTCATCGTCCTGCCGCGCCATGACGCCCCGGTGGCGTCGTTTGTCACGCAGGTCGACGCCGGTTGCGCCGACGATCCCAAAGGCGCTATGGGCCAGGCGCACATGTTCGAACACATGGCATTCAAGGGCACCGAGGAGGTCGGCACCAAGGATTTGGAAAAGGAATTGAAATGGATGGCCGTGGAGGACAGCCTGTTCGATCTGATTCTCAATGAGCGCGGCAAACGTGATCTCGCTGACTCCGCCCGACTGGCGGAACTCGATGAACAGATGAAAATCGCCACCGACTCGGCAACGTCATATTCGAAAATGAATGAATTCAGCGAGCTGGTCAGCGCCCAGGGCGGAACCGGCCTGAATGCCGGCACGGGCTATGACAATACCACTTATTATGTCAGTTTCCCCTCCAACAAACTGGAGTTGTGGATGGCGCTGGAATCCGATCGCTTCGCCAACCCGGTCCTGCGCGAACTGTTCAAGGAAAAACAAGTGGTGGCCGAGGAACGTCGGTATCGAGTGGAATCCTCGCCGACCGGACGTCTGCTGTTCGGTGAGTATCTCGAACTGGCTTTCAATGCCCATCCCTACGGCATGTGCATGATCGGAGAAATGTCCGAAATACAGGATTACAACCGTCCCCAGATGCTCGATCATTTCAGGGAGTATTACATACCGC
>CAZVNK010000214.1:0-5637 GCA_964628115.1 uncultured Ignavibacteriaceae bacterium
GTGGCCTGTCTTCCCGGGATACGGAGGTATGCTCTGTGCATGCCCGACGGCCACGTCGGATACGGTTTCCCGATCGGCGGCGTGGCGGCGTTCGGAATCGATAACGGCGTTATTTCGCCGGGCGGTATCGGGTTCGATATTAATTGCGGGATGCGCCTTCTGCGAACCGATTTGACACTCGCCGAGATCGAACCCCGCAAGGAACAACTACTCAATGAGTTGTACAAGACGATTCCCTCCGGAGTCGGTTCAAGCGGTTATGTGAAACTCAAACAGGATCAGTTTCGGGATCTCATGGAACGCGGACTGGATTGGTGTCTGGACAATGAGTATGCCATTGACCATGACCGTGAGCATATCGAAAACCGGGGATGGCTGGCCGGCGCCGATTCCTCTGCGGTTTCACAGAAAGCGATTTCACGGGGGATCAACCAGATGGGAACGCTCGGCTCAGGCAATCATTATCTTGAAATCGCCGTGGCCAGGCCTGAACATGTTTATGACCGTGAAATCGCGAAACGGTTCGGAATTGATCGTGATAATCAGATCGTGATTTCTATACATTGCGGATCGCGGGGATTCGGGCATCAGATCGCGACCGATTATCTTCAGGTATTCTCCGGATGCGCCAAAAAATACGGGTTGATGGTCAGGGATCGGGAGTTGCTGTCCGCGCCGGTGCAATCCGACGAGGGTCGGCGGTACTTTCAGGCCATGTGCTGTGCGGCCAACGCCGCTTTCGTGAATCGTCAGTTAATCACCCACGGCGTGCGCCAGGTATTCGGTCGGGTGTTCGGTCGCGACGAGGCCGGACTCGGTATTCTGACCGTGTACGACGTGGCGCATAATATCGCCAAGCGGGAACGATACCCCATCGACGGGCGCGAACAGGAACTGCTGGTGCATCGCAAGGGGGCGACCCGGTCGTTCGGTCCCGGTCATGACGAAATCCCGGCGGCATACCGAGATATCGGCCAGCCGGTGATTGTCGGTGGCTCGATGGAAACCGGTTCGGCCCTGTTGTGCGGGACCGAGGTCGCCGATGCGGAGACATTCGGTTCCTCGCTTCACGGAGCCGGGCGCACCATGTCGCGGATGAAAGCCAAAAGGACCATGCGCGGCGATGCGGTCAAACAACGCATGAAAGATCGCGGCATCCTGGTGAAGACCGGATATATGCCGGGACTGGCGGAGGAGGCCGCGTATGCCTACAAGGATATCGACGCGGTCGTGGACGCCGTCCATGAGGCGGGAATCTCCCGGAAGGTGGCCCGGTTTTATCCGATTCTGAACGTCAAAGGATAATCCCGGTTATCTGTCGAACCTACTCATGTCGTAATAAATCCCCCGATTGATTAACCGAAATTGGTACAAAAAAAGAGGGTGCTACTCTGGTTGGGTAGAGGGGGCTAGGAAACTACCCAGGGACAGCAGAGAGTCACCCTCGAGACTTATTTAATTATGAAAAACTTTTGAGATTTGTCAAGCTGTTTTTTCTATTTTCGACAAATCAAGGCTAAATATTAACCCGTAAACGCCAGATATATAAAAAAGAGTAAATAAACAAAGAACTTGCGTATTTCGCATTTTATCTGCAATTTATAAGTATATGGGTCGAGGCGGCACCATCTGATATCAGTTATGAGGAAGTATTATTAAGGGCTAATGGCATGAACACGCGCGATGGAGATTCCAACGCACCTCGCCACGCTTCATCGAAGAACGATAAACTCAAGATACAAGACAAAGATATACAATACGTTACGGGCGGGGAGGTCGATCTGAAATGCTTTTCCTCTTCTGAAGCGGTTCGAAACCTGATCGAGTCCAATGATATAGCGGCCGTTTTACTGACCCCAAAAGGGCGTATATTGAGGGCTAATACCGTACTTAGCAGAATATTAGGCCTGCCTCTGAAAAATATCCTTGAAAAACATCTTACCGAGTTGATTGATGACGCCGACATTGCGGCAATTGACGCTACTCTTGATGATATGGCCGGCGGAAAAACTGAAATCTCAGGCGTGGCAATTCGGTTGCGGGATGCCGCCGGAAACCGTATTCCGGTGAGTCTCGATTTTCATGACGTTACGGGTTCGGACGGCCGGATTTGCGTGGTCGTGCACCCGGCCTGTAGTGACACCGTCACGCAAGCATCCGATTCCGCCATGAGCGGCAATCATATTCCGGATTTACTCGCCGGCCAGACCATGATGGGAATAATCGTTTTTCAGGATAATCGAATCGCGTATGCCAATCGGGCCGCGGCGCTTATCACCGGATATTCCGAGGAGGAACTGCTATCCAATTCATCTGACTGGATTGTACCTATCGTGCATAAGCAGGAACGTCCCTTTGTCCTGGAGCAGGCCCGCCGCAAACAGAACGGTGACACAAACAACGTGGTTCATCGCTATGCCTATCGTATTTTCACCAAAAGCGGTGATCTGCGCTGGATAGACCAGTATTCCGCCACCTGTATGTACGGCGGTCGACCGGCCGATCTTATCACGTTTATCGATATCACCGAACAGAAACAGGTTGAAAAATTGCAGGGTGACGGGCAGGGGCGTTATCGGGAACTGGCTGACCTGCTTCCGCAGGCGTATTATGAAATGGATTTGACCGGAACGATACAATTCATCAACAATTACGGTCTTATTCTATCCGGATACCGTCGTGAGGACATCGAAGCCGGTTTGTGCAGTTATGACATAATGATTCCCGAGGATCGGGAGCGGATCATGAGCGACGTTTCCAAGGTTCTCAGCGGTGAAGAGATTGAAAATCATGAATACCGTCTGCAGTGTCGGGACGGCCGAATCCTGCCGGTCTTGATATATTCGGCGCCGATTATCGAAGACAATCGCCCTGTGGGATTGTGGGGACTGGTGGCTGATATTTCCGAAATCAAGAAGGTCGAGGAACTGCTTCGCATCAGTCAGGAGCGGTATTCGCTGGCCACGTCGGTGGCGCGCATCGGGGTGTGGGATTTGAATGTCCGGACCGAAGAATTCTATCTTGATCCGGGGATCAAGGCCATTCTGGGATATCGAGACGATGAAATCCCGAATGATCTGAAATCCTGGAACAAACATATTCATCCCGACGACTTCGATAACGTTATGGCGGCCACCAAAGCCCACATTGACGGACAGACGCCCGAGTACGTGCATGAACAACGCATGATACACAAGGACGGATCCGTGCGCTGGATTCTGTCGCGCGGACAGGCGATTCGCGACGAGGACGGCACGGTGATACGTCTGGTCGGGACGGATATGGATATAACCGCCCGCCGGGAGGCGGAAGCGGCCATGCGTGAAAGCGAGGAGAAATATCACAACCTGTTTGAATCCTCGCATGGGGCGGTGATCATCGTATCGTATGACGGAGTAATACTGGACTGCAACAACGCCGCGTTGAAATTCACCAATGCCGCCAAATCCGATATAACTGGAAAGCCTTTTTACGGACATGACATGTTTCAGGTCGATGACCTTGGCCGCTATTTGGATATTCTGCGGAAGTTGGGGAGCGGAAGTGACGTTGAACCGTTTGAGGCGAAAATCCATATACATGAACAGCCATACTGGTTTGAGATTATTCCGTCGCATCTGGCCAATTTTAACGGACAGGTCGCTATCCAGATTGTGGCGCGGGATATTACCGCCGGCAAAGTGACCGAACAGGCCCTGAAGGAAATCGAATCGCGGTTTACGGAGGTTCTCGAGAATTCGCGCGATGTCATGTATCGAATGAATCTCAAGACGGATACGTATGATTACATCAGTCGGGCGGTTATCGATATGCTGGGATATACGCCCGATGAGATTATCGCGGGCGGTTTGGAATATATGCGGTCATTGGTTCCGCAGGAGGATTTGGATAGACAGGCGGTGCATCGTCACAGTTTGCTTGCATCTCAACCGGGAGAAGAAACTCCCGCCACCACTGAGTACCGCATGCGGGATAAAAACGGCAAATACCACTGGTTGAGCGACAGTCATGCGGTATTGCGCGATGCCGCCGGGATTCCGCATTATATCATCGGTAGTGTTCGTGATATCACCGAACAGAAGACGTCCGAGGACGTTTTGCGGACTCGCGAAGAGCACCTGCGGTCCCTGCTGGATACGGCCAACAGCCTGATATTCTGCCTCGACAAGGATGCCAACATTACGGTTTTCAACAAGGAATGCGAGCGGGTTACGGGGTATTTGCAGGAGGAAGTGCTTGGCAGGAAATGGCCGGATATGTTTCTTCCCGAAGATCATCCCCATCATCGCCTGAAAAGTTTCGCCGACTGGGTGCGTCGGCACCCTTCCGACCAGTATGAAGGTCCGCTGAAAATCAAATCGGGCGAGATCAGGACCATTCTCTGGTCGAATTCCGCCATTTTCACTCCCGATTCCGACGAGTTGACGGCGCTGGCGGTGGGCCAGGACATCACCGAGTACAAAGCCGCCCTGCAGGCTTTGGGGGAAAGCGAAGAGCGTTTCCGCGAGCTGGCGAACCTGCTTCCGCAGACCGTGTTCGAGGTTGATCTCGATCTCAATTTCACCCTGACCAACAAGCATGGGTTTGAATTCTCGGGGTACGGTCAAAGCGACATTGAACGAGGATTGAGCGTGTACGACGTGGTGGTGCCGGAGGATCATCAGCGTTTGAAAGATAATATCGTGCGGTTGTTGAAGGGAGACCCGCGAGAGGATCACGGTTACCGTTTTGTTACCAAAGACGGCCGGGTGGTTCCGGTTCTGATTTATTCCGGTGTCATTCATCGCAATGGTTGTCCCCAGGGTCTGCGAGGCGTGGTAATCGATATTACCGACCGAATGCGGGCCGAAGAGGCGCTGGCGATGAGTGAGGAGCGGTATCGCACGCTGGTGGAGGACATGCCGGCTTTGATGTGTCGTTTCGATTCCGAGGGAAAGTTGACCTTTGTCAACGCGGCCTATTGTCGCTATTTTCAAACCACATCCGACAGGCTGATCGGCCAGAATTTTTTCCAGTTCATCCCGGAACAGGAGCGAGACAAAATGCGACAGCAGTTGAATCAGTTGTCGCCCCAGCGTCCCAATCTGGTATCGGAACATCGGGTACTGCTACCCAACGGTGAAATACGGTGGCAGGAATGGCGCGATCGGGTACTTCTCGATGAATCAAACAAGACCATCGGTTTTCAGTCAATCGGCAATGACATTACCGACCGCAAGCGGGCCGAGGAGATATTGCGGGAAAGCGAGGAGAAATATCGCATCCTGGTGGAAAACGCCGCCCAGGCGATTTTTACCATCAATCTCAACGGCACGTTTCTGTATTTCAACGAAGTCGCCGCGCGGTATCTCGGAGGACGAGCCGAAGATTTCATCGGCAAAAACATGTCGGAGTTGTTTTCTCCCACCGACGCCGAGTTTCAGATGAAATACTTGAGAGAGGCGATCACCTCGGGGCGTCGTATCATCACCGAAAATCGAAGCGCGTTTCCTATGGGTTTACGCTGGTTTAAAACCGTGATTCAGCCGATTCTTCAACGTAAGGATGACATCCCGTCGGCGCTTCTCATCTCGGAGGATATCACCGAGCGCAAAATCAACGAACTGCGCAACACCGCGCGGTTGCAACTGCTGGATC
>CAZVNK010000215.1:0-5556 GCA_964628115.1 uncultured Ignavibacteriaceae bacterium
GTCCCGCAGATCGTCCACAGGTGGGCGGTAAAGGATATGCCTTGTCACTGCTGGCCAAAGGCGGATTCAAGATTCCCCAAACAATCTGCGTCACCAGCGATGCCTACCGGGAATTTCTGGCCCAGACCGGTTTGCGCGAACGCATACTGCTGGAACTCCACCGCAACGACTTCACCGGCAAACAATCCGTCGTCGCCGGGAAGAATGTCTTCTGGTCGAATACCGACAGTTACTTCACGATCATGATAATCATGCGGAATATGCACCACCGACAGGTCAAACGGCTTGACCAGATTATTGCTGATCCATCCGGTTAACACGTTGATTTTCGGCGATCCCAGAAACGATGCGACAAACAAATCGGCGGGCTGATGATACACCTCATCGACTGTCCCGATCTGCCTGATTTTGCCGGCATCGATCACCACCAAGCGGTCGGCCATTGTCAGCGCTTCGGTTTGGTCGTGCGTAACATGAATGGTGGTCGTGCCCAGTTTCTTCTGCAGATCGACCAGTTCGCGACGCATTTTGCGCCTCAGATCGGCATCGAGATTCGACAGCGGCTCATCCCACAGGAAAATATCCGGCTTGCGGATAATAGCGCGTCCCAGCGCAACCCGCTGACGTTGTCCGCCGGAAAGTTCCGATGGATGCGCGGAGAGCCGATCCGCCAGGCCGATCAAGGTCGCGGTGTGCAACACGCGGTCTTTGGTTTCCTTGCGATCGGTCCCGGCGATTTTAAGCGGAAACGCCAGATTCTGTTCAACGGTCATGTGTGGATACAGTGCATAGTTCTGAAACACCAGCGCGACATTTCGCTTTCGCGGCGCCAGCGTATCGACCCGTCTTTCGCCGATCCAGATCTCGCCGGCATCGAGCTGTTCCAATCCGGCGATTAACCTCAGCAGTGTCGATTTGCCGCATCCGGACGGCCCAAGTACGACCACCAGTTCACCGTCGGTCGTACGCAGATTGATATCCTCAAGTATGGGATTATCGTTGAAAGACTTCTCGGCTCGTATGATTCTGATTGCCGGCATAAATTGAATATACCGAATTTATTCCGGAAAAACCGTACCGTTTTTTATTCGGAAATTGCGGCTGTTTTCGGACAGTGCCGCCGGCACGTGCGAAGCGGTCGTTAAAAACAATTGCCCGAATCCGCCGAACGCCTCGATCAGCATGTCCTGGCGGTTTTGATCAAGTTCGGCGAAGATTTCATCGAGTAACAAAATCGGCGTGGTGCGTCGGATTTTCTTGAGATAATCGAATACCGCCAGTTTCAGCGACACCGCCGCGGTGCGCAATTCTCCCTGCGATCCATGTGAACGCGCCGGAAGATGCCTGATAAAAATATCGACCTCATCGCGATGCGGGCCGACAAACGAACGTCCGACCATGATCTCCCGCGAGCGATACTGATCCAGTTTGTCATAAAACCGCCGTTCGATTTCCTGCCAATCGTTATCGTCCGCGTCGGGCGTTACCGATGGACAGTAACGCATCTCAAGAGGCTGTCCACCTGATATTTTGGCGTAATATTCACCTGCCGATGACGCGATCACGTCGAGAAATTCGCGGCGGGCTTTCATTACCTGAAGACCGTATTGCACCAGCAATTCATCGAACGGACACGCTTCGCGAGCGCCGTTTTTCAAATAAGCATTCTTCTGGGCCAGCACCCGAGTATAATCGGTCAGATCGGCAAGATATTTCGACGATGCCTGTGACAGATACACGTTCACGAATTCCCGTCGTTTCGACGGCGGCCCGGCAAGTATCTGGGAATCTTCCGGTGCGGTGGAAACCACGCTGTTGTGTTTGTATAACTCCGAAATTCGTATCGTCGCATTATCTTCGGTTATTTTCTTCCGCCCGCCCCGTTGGTATGCGATTGCCAATTCACGCTTTGAATTATCAAGCCGGACATCACCAACGATTCGGTACACGTCTGCTCCGTCTTCGATCATCACGATATCCTGCGCGCCACGCGGTGACCGCCCCAGAAGAAGCACGAAAATCGCTTCGAGTAAATTCGTTTTTCCGGAACCGTTATCACCGAAAAAAACATTGCTTTCATCACCGAACGGTAAGGAAAGCGTATCGAAATTTCGAAAAGATGATATGGTAATCGTGCGGATATTCATAAAAAGACAGGACTATTTTCCCGGACAGCCCCTCGAATTCGTTTGTCCGATATGGCGGGATTCAAGTATGTCGCCATTGTCACGGAATATCTTAATCCGCCAAACGTAAAGGCATTATCAAACAAAGGAATTGATCCTTGTGAACATTCGGGGAATAAATAATCCCCGCCGAAACCGGATTACTGAGTTCAAAAATCACCTCATCACCGTCGATTTTGTTCAAAATGTCCGCGATATAAACGGCATTGTATCCCAATTCGATGGCATCACCGGAATACTCACAATTGATCGATTCCTTACCTTCACCACCCACGTCTGCGTTGGTCGTGGATATGGTCAGGGCATTGTTTTTTATGGCAAATTTAACCTGATGAGTCAAGGCATTGGAAAGAATCGAAACGCGTCGTACCGCACCCGCCAGATCATCCTTGCCGATAACCATCTTTTTATCGCTTTCGCTCGGAATAACCTGCTCATAATTGGGATACGGTCCCTCGATCAAACGAGATGTCAAAATGATATCACCCAGATTGAAAATGATATTATTCTCTCCGAAAATAACACCGATTTGACCGTCGCTTTCACCGATGAAGCGAGGAATAATATTCAAGACTTTCGGCGGAATGATTAAATCTTCGGCAACTCCCTGTAATTTAGTATTCTCAAACGCGGTTTTTGCCAACCGATGTCCATCGGTGGCCACCATCGTCATCAACTCACCCTTGGTCGACCACAACACCCCGTTGAGCGCCGGCCGCGTCTCATCGGTGGAACAAGCGAATGTGGTCTTCTTGATCATCATCGCCAATTCGGCGCCTTCTATTTCAATCTGCTTTTTGGTATTGACTACCGGCAGTTTCGGGAAGTCCTCAACCGAAGCACAGGCTATTTTATACGCGCCGTTGGGAACTTTGAGTTCGACCCGGTTGGTGGTTCCCTCGAAAGATATTTCCGATTCCGGCAATTCTTTGATGATATCGAACAAGATTCGACCAGGAAGAACGGCAACTCCCTTTTTTGTAACGGAGCAGTCAAATGTCGCCGTAATCGACACTTCAAGATCGGTGGCGGATATTTTAAGTTTATTATCCAATGCTTCAAAAAGAATATTGGAAAGAATCGGCAATGTCGACTTGCTGGGTACCACCTGTAGCACAGATTGAAGATATCCGCTGAGTCTCGATTTTGAGAGATTGAACTTCATACCCGTCTTCCTCCGCTGTAACTTGTAAACAACCGGATCTTATTATTCTTCTATGTACATTTTATAGAATAGTAGTAATATATCCTGTTGAAATGTGCATAATTGTTATATATTAAGACTATCTTCTTCTCTTTAAAACACTTAATCTCACGCAAAGAATACTTTATTTTGTGACAACATGTCAACAACTGTTTTCTTTTCTCGCACTCTTCCACATTTGAAAATCATACACAAACCTCACACCGAATTGCCGACATCTTGTGCACTCCTCATGCCATGATAATGCTGGTCAATTCCGAGACTTTTCTTTGAAAATCCGGATCGTTATTAATCTTCTTTGCAATCAAATCACAGGCATGAATTACCGTGGAATGATCACGTCCTCCGAATGCATCACCGATGCTTTTTAGCGAAAAAGACGTATGCTTGCGGCTGAGATACATGGCTACCTGACGAGCGAGCGCGATATGGGAAGTTTTCTTCTTCGCGGTCATCATGCCCGGATCGGTATCGAAATATTCGGCGGTTTTTTTCTGTATGAAAACGATAGTCAATTCCTTGCGCGGACGAAGAAGTTCCTTGCCCAGAATCTCTCTGGCCGTACTGGTATCGATTGTCTTGCCTGAAATCGATGCGTACGCCAGAATGCGGGTTAAACATCCCTCAAGTTCCCTGATATTGGTCGTGATGTTATCGGCGATGAAATACAACACGTCCTCGGCCATCGTGGCGTTTTCCTCTTCCATGCGCCTTCGTAAAATTGCCATGCGTGTTTCCAGTTCGGGGGGTTGTAAATCCGCAACCAGTCCCGATGAAAACCGCGACAGCAGACGTTCCTCAAGTCCTCTAGTATCCTTGGGATGTCAATCCAAAGTCAGGAAAATTTGTCGCCCCGAGTGAAAAAGATCGTTAAAAGTATGAAAGAACTGCTCCTGTGTCGATTCCTTCCCGGAGAAAAACTGAATGTCGTCGATCAACAGCAAATCGGCGGATCGGTACCGTGACGTGAACTTGATCGTCGTTCCGTTTGACAGGGAACTGATAAAATCCGACGTAAACTTTTCGGAAGATGCGTATATCACCCGCTTCTGCGGATAATGTTCATGCAAATACAAACCGATCGCCTGCAATAAATGGGTTTTGCCGAGACCGGTTCCTCCGTAGATAAACAGCGGATTGTATTTGGTTTTGCCCGGCGCTTCGGCAACCGCCTTGGCGGCGGCATGGGCAAACTGGTTGAAACTCCCGACGACGAAATTCTCGAAGCTGTATCGCTGATTGAGTGCATAATCAGGATGCACACTGGCCGGTTGTCGTTCGGGACGATGGTCAAAATTGATTTCCGTTTGTCCGGCATTGTTTTTTGCCTGAGAAATCTCAAAATCATACGGCAGAACCGCTCCGTTGTTTTCGGCAATCGCTTCTTCGATAAGCTCGTTGTATTTACCGGTCAACCAGTCGGCAATAAACTGGTTGGGAACCAGTATCTTTAAATTGCCCTCCTCATCGACTCTGGCGCCGGTATGCTTAAACCAGGTGTTGTAAGAATGATTGTTCACCCGAAGGGCAACGTAATCCAGGCAGTTCTCCCACAATTTGCATGTGTCTGTTTTTACCTTTGACAGCATTTCTCCCCCTGCAAATCCAATACGCTCAAAGTTGGCTCCATCCAACAAAGCGGCGGCGCGGCTATCTTTTCAGCCATCCGCAAACCGCAGTTAGTTACTCACAACGTTGTCAACACCCGCGATGCAGATAAAAATCCCTAACTCATTGATAAGTAAGGGCTCGTGCCCCTGCCCCCGGTTAGCCATCCACAGGTTATTAACAATATGCCATTAAACGACTTAGTGGCGGTTAACAAATTAGCACATGATGAGCGACCGGTCAAGCGGCCTGCGAACTAAAAATCCGATTCTTCGAAGTCGTTATCTTTTGCCGAATTATGACGTGGCATTTTCGCACGGCAAGGCCGATTCCCGGCAACATCAATAGTAATTAAATTATTGAAAGTTGTAAGGTGTCGCGATTCAAGGGATAATCGCTACTTTTCCATTTTGGCTATCTGGGCCGCGATCTTGACAAAGTACAATGCAACCTCGTCATCCTTGGAAAACGCCACCGGCTCTCCGGCATCGGATGTCTCACGATAAATAAATAAACAAATTTTGTCATAATTATTTCCTTTCTTAAACTTTTTATTTG
>CAZVNK010000216.1:0-1431 GCA_964628115.1 uncultured Ignavibacteriaceae bacterium
GCCGGAAATACTCATTGATCATCGGTTTAAAATCCGGATGAGCGCAATTTTCGATAATCAGCCGCGCTTTTTGTTTTGGTGACAATCCCCGCAGGTCGGCCAGACCCTGTTCGGTGACGATCACATCGACGTCGTGTTCGGTGTGATCGACGTGCGACACCATCGGCACGATGCAGGAAATTGCGCCGTTTTTGGCGGTCGACGGACTCATGAAAATGGAGATAAACGAATTGCGGGCGAAATCCCCGGATCCGCCGATACCGTTCATGATCTGTGTTCCCATCAGATGCGTCGAATTGATATTGCCGTAGATGTCCGCTTCGATCATGGCGTTCATCGCCAGACAACCCAGCCGCCGGATAAGCGCCGGATTGTTGGAGATGCGTTGCGAGCGAAGAATGATCTTGCTTCGATACTCATCCATATGTTGGTTCAATTCCTCACTCATATTCGGGCTGAGCGAGAAGGCGGTGGCGGAAGCGATCACCATCTTCCCCGATTTCATCAGATCAATCATTCCGTCCTGAATCACTTCGGTAAAGGCGGTCAATTCCTCGAAGGGGCCTTCCTGCAAACCGAACAGCACCGCATTGGCGATATTGCCCACGCCCGACTGCAGGGGAAGCAGGGTTTTGGGCAGGTGTTTCTTTTTAACCTCCATGTCGAAGAAATCCAGAATGTGCCCCGCGATGCGGCGGGAACTCTCATCCGGTTTCGACAGCGGCGTATTGCGATCGGGGCTGTCGGTTTCGACCAGCGCGATTATTTTTTCCTGCGGACAGGGCATGTACGGTGTCCCGATGCGATCCGACGGATGCACCAGCGGAATCGGTTTGCGATTCGGCGGCAGTGCCAGCTCGGAGTAGATATCGTGCATCCCCTCCAATTTCTCGCTCTGGTGTATGTTAACTTCCAGAATAACCTTGTCGGCATGATGCAACCAGGTCATGTTGTTGCCGACCGACGTGGAGGGAATCAATTTGCCGTCCTCGGTGATGCCGATAATTTCGATCACCGCGATTCCCAGTTTGCCGAGAAATCCGTAGCGTACGTACTCGGCCACGTGCGACAGGTGAAGGTCGATGTACTCCATATCCCCGGCATTGATTTTCTTCCGGCATACCGGGTCGGATTGATACGGCAGGCGCAGTTCCAGTCCGTCCACCATCGCCAGCGCACCGTCCAGCTCCGGCGCGGTCGATGCTCCGGTCCAGACGCTGATACGAAACTTTTCACCCCTCAGCTGGGCATCCATGATCTGCTTGGCCAGCGCCAGCGGCACCGCCTTGGGATAGCCCGAACCGGTAAATCCACTCATACCGACATTGACACCGGGTGGAATCAGACGCGCCGCATCGTCGGCACTCATGATTTTGTCATGCAGGGCTTTCAGCCGCACTCTGGATTGAATAGACATGTGTTTCCTCCTTT
>CAZVNK010000216.1:1441-5552 GCA_964628115.1 uncultured Ignavibacteriaceae bacterium
ACATATAGTTGGAGATTGTCCTTCGTGCCTCAGTATCTTCGACCGCGTCGCGTTTGAAAAATCCCGAAAACACACGCCTCGGCGGCGGTGGCAGGGCAACATGTTTTGTATGAAAAATACGGGGATTGCATTGTTGGAACAACAGGTTTTTGGTCGATTCCGGGCTTGGGCAGAAGATACTTGTTATTGGCATGTCTTTCCGTATATTCCGGCCATGCGAATGAAAGAAATCTGTGCGGTTCTCGGGTACGGCTCGCAGGGACGAGCCTGGGCGCTGAATCTTCGCGACGCCGGAGTCGAGGTTGTAATCGGCCTGAAAAGCCGCTCCAAATCGCGAACCGTGGCGCGTCGTGACGGTTTTGCGCATATTGTTACCGTTGCCGAGGCGATCAAACGCGCAAATCTGATCGTGATGGCGGTTCCCGATCATGTGCAGGGACGGCTTTTTGAACGCGATATTAAACCGCATCTTCGCCCCGACTCCGCGCTGGTGTTTTTGCATGGTTTCTCCGTGCATTTTAAAACCGTAATTGCACCGCCCAATGTCGATGTTATCCTTCTCGCGCCCCTCGGGCCGGGGCATGCGGTGCGTGAAAAATATCTTGCCGGAGAGTCGGTCGGCTTCTTTTTTACCATTGGCCAAAACGGAACCGGCCGGGCCAAACGGCGTCTTGAGGGTTTGGCCGATGCGCTGAATGTCGACCGCAAGACCCTGATCAAAACGTCGTTTGCCGATGAGGCGATCGGCGATTTGTTCGGTGAGCAGGCGGTGCTGTGCGGCGGTTTGACCCAATTGATCATGGCCGGTTTTGAAACACTTCGCAAATCGGGGCTGTCTGCGGACAAAGCCTATCTTGAGGTCGCCTATCAGCTCGATTTGATCGTCGATTTGATCAAGCGTTTCGGTATCGCCGGGATGTACGAACGAATCTCCCTGACCGCCCGCTATGGTTCGCGGGAAGCCGGCCCGAAGGTGATCGATCATACCGTCAGGCGCAATATGCAAAAGGCGCTGAAAGAGATAACCTCCGGTCGTTTCGCCGGGAAACTCAACGCGCTTACGCCAGAAGCGGAAAAACGATTGCGCCGGGATATCAGGAAAATGACTTCCCCCGATTTCGAACGCGCCGCGCGAAAATTCTCCCCGGAACGAAACAAGAAATAATCCCCGGTTGCGTGGTACCCCGCCGGAGCAGTTAGCCTTTTTTGTTGACGGCACGCTGTTAACGTCTGATCTTTTCTTTGACCACAAACGGTTTAACGTCATGCTGAAAGATATACGCCCATGAAAAAGGCAGGGATTATACTGGTTGTCATATTGGTGATCGCGGGAGTGGCCGCGGTTATCCATTTCGGTCTGTTTGATTTTTCCGGCGGAGTTTCCGATAAACTCGCGCGCATCATGCTCTATGAAGACACCCGTTCGGCGCCGCAGACGTTGAGCGAACTGCTTTCCGACACGGATGCCATCGTGCGTGCCCGCGCCGCGCTGGCGGTGGGACGTATCGGCGAAGTCGGAACATACGAGCAATTGTTCAGTCTGCTCAATGATTCGGTTCCGGAAGTGGCCGAGTCCGCGGTACTCGGGATCGGCCTGAGCGGCAACAGAGAATTCGCGCGGAGGCTAATACGCAATTGTGATATTTATACTCCCGACCTGCTGGCGGCGACTCTGCAGGCGGTGGGTTTTTTGGCCGATTCGTCCATGACCGATGTGATCGTCGAGTTGACCGACTACCTGAGACATGAGGATCATCGTGTCCGCGAACAGGCCGCTTATGCTTTGTTTCGGTGCAATGCCCGCGTGGCCGCGCCGCAATTGAAAACGACCTGCCGGACCGATGCGGTCCGCCCGGTGCAGGTGGCGGCGCTGTATGCGCTGGCGCGGATGCGAGTCCCATCGGATTCGCTTTATGCGCAGTGGCTTCCCGACAGTGATCCATTCGTGCGGGCGCTGGCCGTGCGCGGTCTGGCGTTGAACAAAAACGACGTCAATACCCGGCTGGTGGCGGGAGCGTTGAATGATCGCGACAATAACGTGGTCGCGCAGGCTATCGGTTCTCTGGGGCAGATCAACAATCCTCTGGCGGTGGAATATTTGGTCAAACGATACGAAGGCGAGACCGATGAAAAGCTGAAAACCCTGCTTATTCAAACCTATCATCATCTTAAAACGGGCAAGGCATTGGTGCAGGCAAATGACGCGTTGTATGAGGATTCCTCGGTCAATATCCGCGTGGCCGCGCTTGAATATCTGTCGGCGATTCAGGGTGATGAGATGTTGCCGTTGATCGACAGCCTGCTCGATTCCGCCGACGTTTATATGACCGCCGCGATTGCCTCCGCGCTGGGAGATATCGGCGGCGAGACGGTCAAGCCGCGTCTGGTGACATTGTTCACGCATCCGTCGCCGATGGTACGTCTGGCCGCGCTGGGATCGTTGGGGACGGTCGACTCCGGGAATATCGACTATTATCTCGAGACGGCGTTGAAAGACACGGATTTCGTGGTCAATGCCGACGCGGTCGATTATATCGGTGAGCACCTGATGACGCATTATTTGCCGCAGTTCATGACAATCATGCAGGCCAATTCGAGCGAGGTCGATTTGATGCGGTCGGTGGTGGCGGCGGTGGGAAAGATTCTGGAAAACGAACACAGTGAGCTTGCCGAGGAAATTTTGTATCGTGCGTTGATGAACGACAATTATATCGTCAGCAAAGATGCCTCGGAGATTTATCAGGATGTGTTGCAGGTCAACAAGTCGGCGTTTATCAACAAGCCGATCGCCATAGCCGACAAACGCAAGTACCGGTCGTTTGTCGATAAGTACTCCGATAACCCGCATGCGATAATCCGCACCGACAAGGGCGCGATCGAACTCGAGCTGTACGCCGATATCGCGCCGTTGACGGTGTACAACTTTATCAAGCTGGCGAGTGACGGATTTTACAACAAGGTGATATTTCATCGGGTTATCCCCGGATTCGTGGCGCAGGCGGGCGATCCGCGGGGCGACGGGTTCGGCGGGCCGGGATATGAAATCCGGTCGGAGTACAGCGGGCTGACTTTCGCGCGGGGAATGATCGGGATGGCGCATTCCGGCGATGATACCGGCGGCTCGCAGTTCTTTATCACGCTACTGCCGCAACCGCATCTGGATGGTCGGTATACTATTTTCGGGCACGTGGTCGACGGGATGGACGTGGTCGACAAGATTGTCCGGGGCGACGAGATCGAGTATATCAGCATCAGGAAAGCATCGGACAAAAAAGATCAATAGTACATACGAGAGGATAGATCGATGAAGACGAAAATCATACCGCTCGAATTGCCGGATGATGTCAACATCATTTTCGGCATGACGCATTTTATCAAGACGGTCGAGGATTTGTATGAGGCGATGATCGGGATTTCCTCGACGGCGGAGTTCGGGATCGGCTTCTGCGAAGCGTCGGGGCCGTGCCTGGTGCGCACCGACGGCAACAGCGAGGAGTTGATCAAGCTGGCGGCGGAGGCAACGTTCGGGATCGCCTGCGGGCATACGTTTATCATCTACATGCGCAATGCCTACCCGATCAATTTCCTTCCCCGGATCAAGATGATTCCCGAGGTGTGCCGGATTTTCTGCGCCACCGCCAACCCGGTGCAGATCATTGTCGGCGAGACCGATCAGGGACGCGGCGTGATGGGGGTGATCGACGGATTCATGCCGAAAGGTGTCGAGACCGCCGAGGACAGGAAGAAGCGTCACAAATTCCTTCGGGATATCGGATACAAACGGTAGTTATTATTGCGATTTGCAGACAGTTGAGATTGCCCCTCAAAACTCTCTTCGAAAACTCAGAGCCTCCGGCAGGATCTTCGACTTCGTCGCATACGCTCCTCGCAATGATATTTCGTATTCTTCCCACCGCAAGCGGCGGGGCACCGAAGTCGTTGTCATTGCGAGCGAAGCGAAGCAATCTCGGTAGCTTTTTAAGATTGCTTTGTCGCATACGCTCCTCGCAATGACATTTCGTATTTTTCCCACCGCGAGCGGCGGGGCACCACTGCACCCCTTCCGAGTGGTGGAAATTCCGTATATGTGTTATTCTCTCATGCGATTATC
>CAZVNK010000217.1:0-667 GCA_964628115.1 uncultured Ignavibacteriaceae bacterium
TCCTCGGAATGGTATTGGAGATTTTGGGAGTGTATCTTTATAGTTCGCCATTGATGCCACAGCAATTACTTTTGATACATCATCTCGTTGCAAACCTTGAAACATTGCGGAAATCGCCCCCATGCTCGATACGATCAATGCGCACTTCCCGATGCATGAGGATTACCTGAAAGTACAATTGCGTTTGTTGATCGAATTCGGTCGTACCGATCAGGCTCTGACCATTATCGAAAACGCGCGTCGCGAATTGCATAAGACGAATTTATTCAGCCTTGAAGCGGCATCGATTTATGAGATTCAGCAGGATTACGAACGCGCGGTGCACGAGTATTACCGCCTTTCAGACGGCGATTCTCTCACGGTGCTGGCCGCTGAGCGGGGCTTGTCGGCGCTGATCAGGTATCCCGCTGCGGCCTCGAGTGTGATCGCCGCACTTCGGGAGATTCTCGACAAGGCGCCGAACAGCGTTTTCGCCAACAAGATGCTTCTGGAAGCATATTCCAGTAATCAGCAATACGCCGAAGCTTTTGCGGTGTGTATTGCACTGGATTCACTGATCGAGGCGGACGGCAAAGAAGTTTATAATTATATTCGGCGGTGTCGCGAACGAAAGCTGTATCAGCAAGTCATCGACGCGTCGGAGTATATCGAGTCGCGGGATTTTGAC
>CAZVNK010000217.1:677-2691 GCA_964628115.1 uncultured Ignavibacteriaceae bacterium
GGTTAAGCACCGGGATGGAGTTGAGGGCCGAGCCGTAGTGGTGGATCATCCGTGCTGATCGCACAGTACAAATTCTTTTATGCCGAGGCATTGGTCGGAGTCGGGCGTTATCAGGAAGCGCTGGCCAACTATGATGAAATCGAGAAAAATTACACCCACCTGAGAGACAAGGCCGCGGCATTACTGGGGATGGGCAACGTGTACCGTTATTACCTGCACGACATGGATTCCGCCCGATATTACTATACTGAAATAACCGATCGATTCCGGCAGGGTTTTCCGTATATCAAATCCATGATGGAACTGGCGCATTTGCACGTGGTGGACGGTAATCTCGAACAGGCAAAGCAAGCCTACGAAACGCTTTCGGATGTCAAATTGAACCGGGACTATCTGGAATTCATCAGTTATATGCTGGCCATGATTAGCTTTTTTGACAAGGATTTCGCGTCGGCGGAACTGGGATTCCGGAAGCTGATCGAGGAATATCCGCGAGGGTATTATGTCAATGATGCTTTGATGCACAGCCTGATTATCGGCGAAAACGCTCTGGGGGCCGCCCCGGCGCTGGAAAGTTTCGCCGATGCCGAGTATTTCGAGGAACGTCTCATGCCGGATTCGGTGGAGAATCGCCTGGTTCGAATTCGCGAGATGGATTACAGTCCGATTTTCGGGCTGGCCTCATATCGACTGGCGGAGTTTTATGTTCAGCAAGGCGATACTGCATCGGCGCTGACACTGATCGGGGAGATGGAAAACAAGTATGCCGAAGACTATTATTACCCGTACTGCCTGAAGTTAAAGGGGGATTTATACGCCGTGGATGAGAAGATGCGGGATGGAGCCGTTGCGATATATAAAGAACTCCTTGAAAAATACGGCATGTATCCCTTTATTGGGGAGGTTCGGGATACCATACAGCGGCTGGAGGGATACCACCCGCCGGACCAGTCTTAATAATCCGACGGACTGGCCTCTTCCAATGCTTTCATATTTTGGAGTGTCATTTCAAGGTTGGCGACTTTCTGTTCGGACCTCTCGAACTTCCGGGCTTTCATCTTGACCGTGGTTCGCACCAGAAGTCCCAGTGAGATCAACATGAACATGACCGAGTTGATTTGCCGAAAGATGTTGCCGTAGTTGAAGATAGTGTCCAGAAACGCCGCAATACCCAGAAGGAACAACATACCACACCACACAAACATGAACGCCTCCTGTTTTTTTAATCCCCGAATACTGCTTCGGGTATAAATTTAGGTTGTAGATTCATCAATTCTTCTTATATTGACCCGATGTTGCCTTTTCGAATTACAATGACTATTACATTATCGGACATATAGATACTGAACTTTAGGAGGTCGTCTTGCAGACGAGCAAAACCGATTATAAGCCGGGCTTTGATAAAACCAATGCCATTATAGCGGCGGCTGTGTTACTCTTCACTTTTATTGTCTATCGCATGACCGTGGCGCCGACGCTTTCGTTCTGGGATTGCGGCGAGTTTATTGCCTGCGCCTATATTCTCGGAATACCGCATCCGCCGGGATCGCCCCTGTTTATTCTGTTGGGAAGGATATTTTCCGTGATTCCTATGGCAGGGGATATCTGTCTGCGAATTAACATGATCTCCGTGTTGTCATCGGCAGGAACCGTCATGTTCGGGTATCTGGCGGTGGTTCGTATGATTTCGTTTTGGTACCGCGACAGTGTCCAAACCGGCTGGAAACGGGTTATCGCGTATATCGGCGGAATCGTGGGCTCGTTGTTCATGGCCTTTGCCACGACCAATTGGGCCAATGCGGTGGAAGCGGAAGTATACGGTCTGGCGATGTTGCTGATGACAATCATTTTCTGGCTGATGCTGAAATATTTCGACACCAGCGATATCGGGCGTTCGCGCAAGATTATTATCGGGGCCTGTTATATCGGGATGCTGGGCGTCGGCCTGCATTTGACGACCTTTCTCATCATGCCGCTGGCGGCGGTCTTTTTCGTGCTGAAACAAGACGCTCCC
>CAZVNK010000217.1:2701-5523 GCA_964628115.1 uncultured Ignavibacteriaceae bacterium
GTTGCTGATTATCATCTTTTCCAACGGTCGCGGCGGATTCAACGCCTTTTTGGTGATGACGGTGCTGATGCTGGCGATAACCGCCTATCTGGTGTACCGCCATATCAACTGGGCGGTATTGATCTCCATCGGCGCTTTTTCGATGATTATGATCGAGTTTCTCCCGTTCGTATACGGTATGATCCTGGGAACCGTCGCCCTGATTATTATGGGAATGGTGCAAAAACATTCCGACTGGAAAACGGGATTGATCATCTTGATGCTGGCGGTGATCGGTTATTCGGTTCATGCCTTCGTGCCGATTCGATCGGCGCTGAATCCGCGTATCGATGAGAATTTCACGTCGCGCAATTTCAGTTCCATGGTCGACTTTCTCGATCGCAAACAGTACGGCAAACAGTCGATGGTGGAGCGGATGTTTGAACGACGGGCGGAATGGGGACATCAGTTCGGTCGTCACGCCCACATGGGTTTCTGGAGTTATTTCGAAAAGCAGTACGGCATGTCGAAGGCATTCGGCCTGCTGTTTGTTCTGGGACTGTTCGGGATCTGGTTCTCGATCGGAAAGAAAGTTGAAATCGGGTTACCGTTTTTGATCTTGCTTCTGATGGCATCCGTCGGTCTGGTTTTGTACATGAATTTCGCCGACGGATTCAATTACAACGTCCGCACCGGCGACGCCTATCTCGAAGTCCGCGACCGGGATTATTTCTTCACCCCGGCGTTTATCTATTTCGGTCTGGCGGTCGGATTGGGAGTCGCGGCCGTCATGGAAAGCGTGCGCGCCTGGACTGAAAAGGCCAAAGCCGGTTCACTGCAGAAACCGATCATGATCGCCTGTTCGCTGTTGGTTCTGCTTCCGGTCTTTCCGCTGGCCGGCAACTATTTCGAAAATGATCGTTCCGAAAATTATTATCCGTATATTTATTCTTACAATATTTTACAAAGCTGTCCGCAGAACGCGGTATTGTTTACGTCGGGGGACAACGATACCTTCCCACTCTGGTGCGTGCAGGAGGTGTACAATCTTCGCAAAGACGTTCGGGTGGTGAATTTGTCGCTGTTCAATACCGATTGGTATATCTACCAAATGCGAGAGCAGTATGATGTCCCGATTGCATTGAGCGACGACCAGATATTCTGGGAGCCGTTCGAATTCCAGGGAACCGCCATTCAGCGCCCGAAAGATCCGTTCTATGACCGCGCCAGAAAACGGTGGACATATCTGGTACCCATGCCCCATGAAGGGCGGGTGGTGAAACTGCAGGATATGATGGTCGATGAAGTGGTGCTGGAAAGCAAGCTGGAAATCCCGATCTGTTTCACGTCGGAACCGTACGGGGAATCCCCGTTGAAGCTTCGTGAACTGTCGGAGGCCACCGGCCTGGTATACAGTCTGGAAAAAGAGCCGCATCAACGCTATATCGATGCCGAGGAGGGATACCGGCTGTTTACGGAAGTCTTCCGCTACGACGGCATGGCCGATCCCGATATTTACCGCGATGAGAACTGCACCGGAGTTCTGCTGACAATGGGATTCAATGCCTTGCGCATTGCCGAGGAATTCCGTCGCGCCGGCGACGTCGACAAGGCGAAAGATATGTTGGAATTCATCATCGAAAAATACCCGGAATTCTTCCAGTCGTATTTACTGCTGGGCAATATCTATCGCGAAGAGGATAATGCGATGGCGGCCGACAGTGTCCTGCGGGAATTGGAGACGACCCTGACGGAATTGCATGAGAAAAATCCCGACAACCAGTTTTACCTTCAGGATCTGGGCATGGCCAAGCATTATCTGGGAAGGTCGGAAGAGGGTCTGCCGTATCTGTGGGAGGCGTTCCGGATGAATCCCAACAGCGGATATGCCTATCGCAAGCTGATGCAGGTTCTGCTGGATCTGCAACGCGCCAGCGATATGTATCGCGCGACGCAGATGCACGCCAAGTACAAGATCAACCAATCCGATCCATTGGTCCAGCAGGTTCTTGGAAGAGGTAGTCAGGGGGGGGAATTGGCTCCACCCATGTCACCGTAAACATTTGCAACGGCCCGCCCCGGCGGGCCGTTTTTTTATGCGGTTTGCAATTGTGACGTGAAACGATAACTGCTGTTGCGACGGTATTTCCCCTGCGCGCGATACATCATCTTTTCACAGATGAATTCCCGTCGGACAAAGCAGTAGTCGTCGTGGAATCGAAGAATAATCTCGTTCACTTCTTTTTCGGTGTACACCCGGTTGGTTTCGAAATTCTTCAGGATGTATTCGAGCAAATAGCGGCGGCGTTTGCGTTGCGCCGGCATGACCGCAATCCGTCCGTCTTTGGCGAAACGCGCGATCACTTTGTCGGCTTCGCCGGGACGGTTCTGGTTGGAATGCTTGTTGAGCCAGGCCCAGAAATCGCTTTCGGAAACCCGCCAGTCCTTGCCGATTTTATATCCTGAGATTTCAACCTTTTGCACTTTGCGGGCGATCACCTGCACGTTCATCTTGAGCATATCGGCGATTTCAGCGGTGGTGTAAAACACCGGGAAAGTCTTTTCTTGTTCATTTTCCATTTCATTTACCTGTTTTTATCTCATTATCCGCAATTATAAGATATAATAACGTATTGTGACGTATTGTCAAGGATGTTTTGTTGTTTTTGCTGAATTCTCATAACTCTCATTGACTTTTACGATGAGAATGGGTTCAGGAAATCATGAGGGGGGTTTTGGGGCTGGTCTACTGGATATTGGGCAAAAAGGAAAGACGGCCATATTGTAATAGTCTCCCACATTCAAAACTAGATTACAAATATGGCCGTCATAGAACAGAAATA
>CAZVNK010000218.1:0-5503 GCA_964628115.1 uncultured Ignavibacteriaceae bacterium
TGTCGTTATCAGTGGAAGAAATATCCCCAGGGCCCTGTAAAGGTCCGGGATCGACAACCGTCCCGGAGTGCTGGGAGCCGAAACCGCCGAGATCTATCTGGCCTCACCGGCCACGGCGGCGGCCTCGGCCATGTCCGGCGTCATTACCGACCCGACCCGATTCGTCGGGTAATACATCTTCTCATAATACATTACCGCTGATATTCTATATAGACGTTGCGATAGGCGAGACCTGTCGTTATATTAACCGCTTAGCCTTATGTGTACTTATAAGATCATATCCGGAGTGTGTCGGGTTGCCGATGATGTCGTCGTCGATCCGTCAGTCGTCAATGGTGCGGGGATTCTGGTGATACGAAACTCCGATTTGGACGGCAAACCAAGTCAAAAGGCCGTATCCGAATTAAAATCGGCCGGAATCGCCTGTGTGATCGCATCGAAATTTACGAGAAATATCTTCCGCAGTATGATAAATGGCGGTATTGCGCCGGTTGTATACGACCGAATCGGCAGTATTTCGGACGGTGACGCGATTGAAATCAATCTGGCGGAGGGAAAACTTACCCACGGCGAAACTGTCGCGGAAATACCCCCGCTTCCGGATTTTATGCGGAAAATTCTTTCGGCAGGCGGTCTGTCAGCCTATACCAGGCAGGAAATCGCCGAAAAATAACGGCGATTTACATCTCCAAAAGTTAATCCTTCATCGACTGCAGGAATTTCTGGTTGGTTTTGGTCTTTTTCATGCGGTCGACCAAAAATTCCATCGCCTCAATCGGATTCATCTCAGCCAGGAACTTGCGCAGAACCCAGACCTTGGCAAGGACGTCCGGCGGAAGCAGTAACTCTTCCTTGCGGGTGGAACTACGATTGATGTCCATGGCGGGGAAGATTCTGCGGTCGGAGAGACGACGATCCAGCACCATTTCGAGGTTGCCGGTTCCCTTGAATTCTTCGAAAATAACTTCGTCCATGCGGGAGCCGGTTTCGATCAGGGCCGTCCCGATAATGGTCAGCGAGCCGCCCTCTTCGATATTGCGAGCCGCGCCGAAAAACCGTTTCGGTTTGTGCAGGGCATTGGAGTCGACACCACCGGAAAGGATTTTGCCGGAATGCGGCACCACCGAGTTATGGGCGCGCGCCAGACGGGTGATACTGTCAAGCAGGATAACCACGTGATACCGGTGTTCGACCAGGCGCTTGGCTTTTTCGAGCACCATGTTGGCGACCTGAACGTGACGGTCGGCGGGTTCATCGAACGTCGATGAAATCACCTCGCCCCGAACCGAGCGACGCATATCGGTAACCTCTTCCGGGCGCTCGTCGATCAGCAGAACGATCAGTTTGACATCGGGGTGATTGGTCGTAATGGAATTGGCGATTTTTTGCAGGATGATGGTTTTGCCGGCTTTCGGGGGAGACGTGATCAGGGCGCGCTGGCCCATGCCGATCGGCGTCATCAAATCCATAATCCGAGTGGTCAAATCATCCGAGATGACCTCAAGCTGAAACTGACTTTCAGGATACAACGGGGTCAGATTGTCGAACAGGGTTTTGTGTTTGGTGACCTCGGGATCCTCGAAATTGATCGCCTCGATTTTCAACAAAGCGAAATACCGCTCGTTGTCTTTGGGTGGTCGAACCTGCCCGGAGATGGTGTCGCCGGTGCGCAGGTCAAAACGTTTGATCTGCGAAGGGGAGACATAGATATCATCGGGCCCGGGCAGATAATTGTAATTCGGCGAGCGCAGGAAACCATACCCCTCGTTGAGGATTTCCAGAACTCCCTCGGCGAAAATCATCCCCTCCTGCTGGGAGGAGGTGGCTTCCATGACCTTGTAAATAAGTTCCTGTTTTCGCAGGCCGCTGACGCCGGGAATATCGAGCGCTTCGGCAATCTGGAGGAGTTCCGCGATGGTTTTGTTCTTTAACTCGGAGCTTTCCACGACATTGGTTTTGCTCATAGCAATATTCTTTCTCTATAGCAATTGATTTATTTCTTTGTGACAGGAGGAGATGTCAGCTTAGTTCCTCAACCGGAGCATCACCCCATAGTTTTTCCAGGGCATAAAACTCACGAGCTGATTTCAGGAAGATGTGCACCACGACGTCAACATAATCCAACAATATCCAGTTGCCGGTTCGCATCCCTTCGCGGTGCCACGGCCTCACGCCCTTTAGACGAAGCCCCTCATCGATCGCATCAGCAATGGCCCTGACGTGCACGTCAACATCACCGCTTACAATGACAAAATAGTCACATATATTTGAGATGCTTTTGATCTTAAGGATTTTAACATCGAGCCCTTTTTTGCTCAGGGCCAGCTTTCCTGCTGTGCGGGCGATAGATAAAGGTGTCAGGTTCAAATTATTACTATATTTCTCCTATTCCGACACAGGGTTTATAATGGTTTCGAAATCATCGCCCAAAACCAACGTGAGCGATATACTACGATAATTATTTTCAATCGGTTTGTAAACAATATTATCAACTTTTAATCCCAATTGTTCCGCAAAAATCCCGGCGGCTTTAAGGTCGCCGTCACGTGAAATTACGAATGATTCCTTTACATCATACGAATTAAAGTCGTCAGTGTCCAAAACCGCGACTTCAAGCGGAAGAGAAATTCGGCCCGGAAGAGACGCGGCAACCTTTGAAGCCGCGCCGGTGATACCACAGCCGTTGAGAATCTGCAGTCGCACCGAATAATCCGGCATGTCGATGGTTTTGGAAAATCCGTGCGTAACCCGTATGGCGAAACTGGCGCCGTAAATCAGCACCAATGCGAATAACGCCACGATTGCCAATTCGAGAAACCTCGATTTCTCTTTGGTTCGGGGTTGCTTCCGTTTGGTTGTTGTGTTTTTTCTTTTCATGTTATCGCTGTGATTCCGCGCCGGTGGGTTGTTTCTGTCGCCTCAAGCCTTTTTATGCGTCTTTTTTACCACCTGCGCCAGTGATACGGATTACGGTACGGCGAATAGGGGTAATAGTCCGATCCGGGATACGAGTCGAATCCGATCGAGATATGCAGGTTTTGTGACGGTTGATAATCCAACCTGAGTCCCGGCAGAAAAACCGCATCGGTATTCACGGATCGGTCGAAAAGACTTCCCGGATTGTGTGCCACGCCCAGCTTGAGGTTTAAAAGAAGCGACGGCGAGATTTCATACAGCACTGAACCGGTATACATGCCCACCGATCCGGAGGTGCCGCCCCCCGAAAAGAACGACATGGAATAGGAATGGTTCCAGTGGAGTTTGGACAGATCAATAAACGCGAAGGGCTTATCCGCAGGTTTTAATCCCAGATAGTCCTTCTTGATATTGTCAAACTCGGACTTGTCGGTGAATTGCGCCAGCGCCGACGATCCCAGTGTGAACAAAACCAACAGTATGATTAAAGACACTTTCTTCATAAGTCCCCTCTATATGCAGGTCTTACTATCCATATAATATACGTTTAAGATTGTTGTCAATCAAATTCTCCGACGGAATTTCCGCGCGGCCTACTTTATTATACAATGAATCGGAGCTATTTTTCCGTCAAATCCCTGCCGACCGATGCTTTTTCGAGTGCCTTAAGTTGCTCGACCGAATTGACTCCGGCTACCTCAATGGCATCGGGCACCTCCCACACCGCACAGGTCGTTCCGGCAGTCTGCATGATTTTGATGGTATCGGTCAGGTAATACTCCTGCTGGGAATTTTCGTTTTGTACCTGATGCAGTGCGGAAAACAGCTTCCGCGCCGAAAAGCAAAACGTTCCGGAATTTATCTCGGTGATACGACGGGTTGCCTCATCGGCGTCCTTGTGTTCGACGATGTCCAGAAGAATATCGGTACCTGGTTTGCGGACAATGCGCCCGTACCCGGTCGGATCATCGAAATCGGCCGACAGGCAGGTCGCCCCGGCCTGATTGCGACGATGAACGTCGAGCAGTCGCGCAATGGTTTCAGGTGACAAAAACGGCACGTCGCCGGCCGCCACCAGGATCGTCCCGTCGAAATCGGCAAATAGGTCCTCGGCCATCATGACGGCGTGGCCGGTTCCCAACTGCTCGCGTTGCCAGACGAATTCCACGTCGAAATCGCGAACGTCCTCCATGACCTGCTCGCCTTTATGGCCAATGACCACTACGGTGCGATCGAACCCGACCCGATTCAATGTGGTCAGCACCTGCCTGATCATCGACACCCCATTGAGTTCGTGCAGAACCTTGGGCAGGTCTGATTTCATACGTTTTCCCTTGCCGGCGGCAAGGATTATTGCGGCGGTTGAATCTGTCATGTGATATAATTCAGATTATATTGTTGTTTTCGTCAACCTTGACGATCTTGGGATTAATATCGGAAGGTTTGCCTTTTTCCATAAGGCCATAAGAGATAATAATAACCAGGTCACCTTTTTTGCCTTTGTGGGCGGCGGCGCCGTTAAGACAAATAACCCCCGAACCGGCTCCGCCCTCGATAACATAGGTTTCGAGTCGTTCGCCGTTGGTGACATTCAAGACGTGGACTTTTTCAAACTCCACCAAATCGGCCGCCTTTATCAGGTCGGCGTCAATGGTAATCGACCCCTCGTAATCGAGATTGGCTTCGGTTACGGTGGCCCGGTGGATTTTGGATTTACAAACCGATATAAACATGTCAGCCTCGTTTGTCTGTATAACAGCGAGTAAATATAATAGTTTCCGATGCTTTGGCAAGGATAGAATTATAAAATCGGCTGAAGAAACAAGTCGATTTGTTTCAATTACTTATTTCAGTTTGTCCTTGAGAAAATCAATCACCTCAACAGGATAAGGATCGACTCCGTTACCAAGCGCCAGATAATAGGACATAAAATCCCCCAGCTGGATCAACGAGAATAGTCTTCCCAAAGGGAAATCTACCTGCGAAGCAACGTCGATCACTTCAATGTGTTGTTTCTCAAGAACTTGACGGACAATGTTCATGCGAAGCTTAACCCGGTCGTGATCGTCGGAATCCCGAAGATACACCGCGACCAGTTTGTCGCGATAAGAGTCGATTGCTTCCCAGCCTACCAGCTCATTGTGGTTGAATTCGGGAAATTGATTGTGAAATGCGAGACATTTGGCGTTTTCGCAAATCTGGCCTTTCCAGCGCGTGGCGACCGTGTCGATACGTTCCGGCCCGGAATATAACACGGGGATTCGGTTGTGGATGCGTTGCGCCAGTTGTTTGGCCGGATTCTGTTCGGTCGGGGTCTCTATTTTATACTGATCGTCGTCGACGTTTTCTGCAAATCCCAGTTTCTCCATGATGAACATCAGGGGAACGAACGAAAATCCCAGGGCGGCTCGGGGAGGATATCCCGGCGGTAAGGGAATTACCGGCAAATGTATTTCATCGGCAATCGCGCCGATAACGCCGCCGGAGGTCAGGCAGATGATTTTCGCCTTCCGGGAAATGGCATCCCGGCAGGCCGCCACGGTTTCTTCGGTATTGCCCGAATACGACGAGACTATGACCAGTGAAT
>CAZVNK010000219.1:0-3587 GCA_964628115.1 uncultured Ignavibacteriaceae bacterium
GGGAACGACCGGCGGCGAACCGGTGGCGATTCGTGCTCTCAAGCGATTCGTGACCGACCGCACCGACCCGTCGGTGTACCAACCGATGCGTGAAGTTTGGACCGACGGTGAACCGCCGCGCGTGGCGGTGATCGGCGCCGGCCCGGCCGGTTTGACGACCGCGCATTATCTCTCGCTGAAGGGATACAAGGTCACCATTTTCGAGGCCGAGGACGAACCGGGCGGTATGCTGTATTGCGCGATTCCGGAATACCGGCTTCCGCATGAAGTAATCAAAAAGGAAATCAACTCCCTGCTCGACGATAACATCACCCTGCGATGCAACACCGCGCTCGGCGCGCACAAAAGCAGACCGTTGCACCGCGAAAACGAGGATGTCGAAGGAGTGTATCCTTCCATAGAATTCTTGAAATCGTTCAACATGCGCGGTAGCCAGACGGCCAAAGGCCGCGTCGGCGTGATCGGCGGCGGCAACTCCGCGATCGACGCCGCACGCACCGCCCTGCGTCAGAAGGACGTCGACAGCGTCACCATCATCTATCGCAGACCCCGCGACGAAATGCCGGCATTCGCCGAGGAAATCGAGGCCGCCGGTCAGGAAGGTATCATGATCGAAACGCTGGTCTCCCCCACGCGGGTAATTGCCGAGGGCGGCCGGCTGGTCGGTTTGGAATGCATCCGCAACGAACTGGGTGACGTCGATTCCAGCGGACGGCGGCGACCGGTGCCGGTCGGCGGTTCCGAATACACCGTCGAACTCGACACGCTGGTGGTCGCCATCGGTGAAGATTCCGGTATCGATGCCATCTCGCCGGCCCGCATGAGCGGCGTCGAAACGACCAAGTGGAACACGGTCCAGGTCGACCGTCAATCGCTTCAAACCAATCGTCCCGGTGTTTTCGCCGCGGGCGACGTGGTCAGCGGCCCCAACACGGTGGTCGAAGCCATCGCCGCCGGTAAACGGGCGGCGGTCATGATTGACCGGTACGTTCGCAAAGTGCCGCTCGACCAGCCCGCCGAGGTGCGTCTGCCGAAGGTGTATATCGAACCGCCGACCGTCGACGAGTCCGAAGAACGTCCGCTGGGACGGATCGAGACTCCGCGCGCTCCCGCCGAATGGCGCAAACGCAATTTCGCCGAGGTGGAGGTCACCTTCTCGATCGACGAGGCGACCCACGAGGCGTGCCGTTGTCTGCGGTGCGATCTGGAATACACCCAACCCAAGGAAGAAAGAGAGGAATCGACCACGGCCAGAGCCGCTGGAGGTAAATAATACATGATAACACTATACATAAACGGCCTGAAAGTCTCGGTGGAGGAGGGCTCGACACTGCTGGAGGCGGCTCAATTCCTGGGCTTTCCCATTCCCACGCTGTGCCACATGGAGGGGTTGACGCCGTACGGCGCCTGCCGCCTGTGCGTGGTGGAGATCGGAGAGGGAGACCGCACCCGGCTGGTGTCATCGTGCACCTACCCCGCCGAGGAGGGACTGCACGTCCGAACCGCATCGGAACGGGTGATGCGGGCGCGACGCATGATCCTTGAGCTACTGTTGGCTTCCTGCCCGCAATCGAAAGTGATTCAGGATCTGGCGTCGAAGTTCGGAATCCGTCAGCAGAGGTTCCGTCAGGAATTCGAAGACTGCATTCTCTGCGGTCTGTGCGTTCGTATGTGCGAGGAGCAGATGGTCGCCAAGGCGATCGGTTTCCGTGGTCGCGGCGAGACGCGCAGTATCGGAACGCCGTTCGACGTACCGTCGGACGTCTGCCGTCTGTGCGGCGGATGCATTTACGTCTGTCCTGCCTGCACCCTGCGGTGCACCTATACCGAGCCGGAAAAAGCGATTTGCGGCGGTTGCGCCAACCTGGCGCCCCCGTGCCTGAAAAAAGACAGTTTTGATGACATGATGTGTTACATGGACCCCTGTGTGGCATGTGAGATCAAGAAAGATTGACGTTATCTGGAGGAATAGAAAGATGTCGATTACCCTTTCGAGAGTAAATACTTCAGCCGCAACGCTGACCAAGAACCGCACCGAGGGTTCGGTGACGCCCAACTCGGGCATGTGTGTGACCTGTGTCGACGGCTGTATCGGCATGTGTGAAATCGGAAAATCCGCCTACCGGGGTCATGAAGTTATTTATCCTCAGCCCTTCGGCGTGATAACCACGGCGTCGGAAAAAACCTACCCCGTGGACTATTCACATTTCAACATCATGGGCACCGCGGTCGGCGCCCACGGTATCGAAGCCGACAGCGACAAGGCGATTTTCCCCAATGTCAACCTCGAAGTGCATTTCGGGCACGACAAGGGCATCAAGTTCCGTTATCCCTGGATCATTCCGGGTATCGGCTCCACCAACATCGCCAAGAACAACTGGGAAGGTCTGGCGATCGGTTCGGCGCTGGCCGGAACCGGTCTGACTATCGGCGAAAACGTGGTCGGGATGGACATGGAAGCGGCCTTCAAGGACGGCAAAGCGATCGATACGGTCGACCTGAAACGCCGGGTCAAGCTGTACATGGACAATATGCGCGACGGCTACGGCGCGATCATCGTGCAGGCCAACGTCGAGGACACGCGGCTCGGCACCCAGGAATACGCCATTAAAGAGCTGGGCGTGCAAATCGTGGAAATGAAATGGGGCCAGGGCGCGAAGAATATCGGCGGTGAGGTCAAGATCAAGGATCTCAAAAAAGCCCAGACGTTGCACGAACGCGGCTATGTCGTGATCCCGAATCCGACCGATCCCAATGTCATCAAGGCTTTCGAACGCGGCGTGTTCAAGGAATTCGAGCGACACTCCCGTCTCGGCATGGTCACTGAGGACGGCTTCGCCGAGCGCGTCGATGAACTTCGCAAAGCCGGCGCCAAATACATTTTCCTGAAAACCGGCGCCTATGCTCCGGCCGATCTGGCGCGGGCGATCAAGTTCGCCTCGAAATACAAACTTGACCTGCTGACGGTGGACGGAGCCGGCGGCGGCACGGGCATGAGTCCGTGGCGCATGATGAACGAATGGGGCGTTCCGCCGGTGGAACTGCATTCCCTGCTGTACAAATATACCAAGACCCTGCACGACAAGGGCGAACATGTCCCGGCGCTGGCGCTGGCCGGAGGGTTTACGTTCGAAGATCAAATCTTCAAGGGCCTCGCCCTCGGCGCACCGTTCGTCAAGCTGGTCGGCATGGCGCGCAGTCCGATTGCCGCGGCCATGGTCGGCAAGACCATCGGATCCGCCATCGACAACGGCCAATTGCCGGTGTACGTGGAGCGTTTCGGATCGAGTCGTGACGAGATATTCGTCACGTCCGGCACCCTGCGCAAGGAAATCGGCGACCACGAGTTCGAGACGCTTCCGACCGGAGCGATCGGACTGTACACGTACTACGAGCGCCTCGCCCAGGGCCTGCGTCAGTTGATGTGCGGCTCGCGCAAGTTCAACCTCGAGAGTGTCGCGCGCACCGATATCGCGGCGCTGACGCACGAGGCGGCCGATATTTCCGGCATCCAGTACATCATGGACGTCGACAAGAAAGAAGTCGAAGACATCCTGAACGGATAGGAGTCGACCTGATATTGCCTG
>CAZVNK010000219.1:3613-5474 GCA_964628115.1 uncultured Ignavibacteriaceae bacterium
CGCCTCGCATCGGGGCGGCGCGTTTCGGCGCGGATCGGACGATTCCCGCGCCGGCGGTTCACCAAATGGGAAAGGGATGCCCATGAACCACCAGAAAACATCGATCGACAAACTGCTCGCCGCCCTGCAGGAGCGAACCAAGGAATTGAACTGCCTGTACCGCATCGAGGAAATCCTCGGCGATCGTTCCCGGCAGTTGGACGACATTATCCCCGATATCATTCACACCCTCCCTTCCGGCTGGCAGTATCCTGAATTATGTCAGGTCAAAATCACGTTCGAGGACGTTCACCATACCACGCCGGGATACATCGAACCGGCGTCGGAATGCAATGCCGATATCGTCATCCAGAACATCGTGGTCGGCACCATCGGCGTATCGTACACACGGCCCCTGCCGGAACTCGACAAAGGCCCGTTCCTGAAAGAGGAGATCCGCCTGACCCAAACCGTGGCGCGACGACTGGGGCATTATATCATGCACCAGAAAATGCACCGGTTCATCAACGAATGGGGACCGTTCGAAAACAACCGCTCCGCCGCCGACACGGGCGGGGCGCAGGTGGTGCTGGAACTGCTCCGTCACACCGATCCCGAATTGTACTTGCGTATCTCCCGCCGCATGCTCAATCAACTCTGCTGGAATTCCGTGCCGGAGGCGGAACGACTCCTGCACTCGTTGTGCGAGGATCACGACAGTATCGATCACGGCCTTACCGACGATCAGAACCGCCCGCAGACGCACCGCTCACTCGATCTCTCGGCCGAGGCCGGCTCGGTGGCGTTCAAGATCGCCGCCGAACATTTCAGCGAGGGCGAAATCCTCACCCGTATTCACCGGTGGGTGCATGAAGACAAGCTGAGTTTCCTTTCGCAGGTCGTCAGTCGCAATCTTTCTCTGGCGGAAGTGGCCGATGCCATTCATCGCTACGACAATCTCACCGCGGGTGAACCGGAGCCGTTGTCGCCCGCCACCACGGGGGTGCAGGTGGCGCTGATTCGGCGGTTTCTTTCCGATCAACTGCCGTTTATCAACGTCGGCAAGCACTTTATCAAAATCAGGGATTTTTCCCGCCTGCTGGACAATGTCATTTTCAGTCCGGAAAGCTACGGCAAACTGGGCGGCAAGAGCGCGGGGATTTTCCTCGCGTCGCGGATTCTCGAGCGCAAAGCCGACGAAAACAAATTACTCGGGCGGGTGCGCATACCGAAAACCTGGTATTTGACTTCTGATATTCTTCTGCAATTCATGCACTATAACAATTTCGACGAGGTCGTCGAACAAAAATACAAACCACTCAATCAGGTGCGCCTGGAATATCCGAACGTCGTGCAATCGTTCAAGGGCGGGCGGTTTTCGCCGGACATCATGAAGGGATTGGCGTTGGCGCTGGACGATTTCGGTAATCGCCCGCTGATCGTCCGTTCCTCGAGCCTGCTCGAAGACCGTATCGGGACCGCTTTCTCCGGCAAGTACATCTCGCTGTTTCTGGCCAATCAGGGAAGCAAGCAAAAACGGCTGGACGAGTTGACGGATGCGATCGCGGAGGTGTACGCCTCGACCTTCGGGCCGGACCCAATCGAATACCGAGACGAACGGGGGTTGATCGATTTCGCGGAGGAGATGGGGATCATCATTCAGGAGGTGGTCGGCACCCGCGTCGGGCCGTACTTCCTGCCGTCGTACGCCGGGGTGGCGTTCAGCCGCAACGAATTCCGCTGGTCGCCGCGCATCCGACGTGAGGACGGTCTGATTCGCATGGTGCCCGGACTCGGGACGCGGGCGGTGGATCGCCTCAGCGACGATTACCCGGTGTTGATCGCACCCGGTCAGCCGGGACTGCGCACCACGATCGACGTC
>CAZVNK010000220.1:0-5445 GCA_964628115.1 uncultured Ignavibacteriaceae bacterium
ATGGTTGTCCATTCAGTCGGGTTGTCACCCGCACCGTATTCCACGGTATATGATTCGAAGTCGGCGCCATCGGCAATGCCGGTGATGATAACAAATCCGCCAAGCGTCTCATGCCATTTCGGGAAATCTATTTTGGCACGAACGGCGGGAGCGTTGTCCAGAGTTTCTTCCAGATCGACCCGGCCGTATCCGCTGTACATATCCCATCCGGGAAGACTCGATGAATCTCCGTACGGATCGGTCAAGTCATACGCGGACTGCTCGAGGATATCCTGAGCGACGTCCGGCTTGACACCTGGCGACACCGCCCGCAAATAGGCCGCCACACCCACCACCATCGGGCAGGCCATACTGGTTCCGGATGCAATGTAATACGTTGAATCATAGATATGTACATCTGGTTCACAATCCTCGGCATACATATCGGTGTTATCCGCCCGAAGAGATAGGATCGCAAGCCCCGGCGCCACAATATCGATGTGATTGCCATAAGTCGAAAAATACGTCACCAAATCCTGATCATCGGTTGCCCCGACCCCAATGGTAGCATCGTATCGAGCCGGATAATATTCGTCCTCAGAACCGGAATTACCCATTGCCGCACAAAGGATCACGCCCTTGTCCTTGGCATAGTCTATCACTTCTTCAAGGAAATTGCTGGGATACGGTGTCCCAAGACTCATATTGACGACATCGGCATCGTTGTCGGCGGCATAGATGATGGCACGCGCCAGTTTCGATTGTATGGCGAGCGGAAATACTTTCAGCGGCATGATTTCCACATCGGGGCAAATGCCGGCAATACCCAAGAGGTTATCGGCCTTGGCCGCAACAATTCCGGCACAATGCGTCCCATGGCCGTGCTCATCGGTGGGATCATTGTCTTCCTCATGAACCAGGGTATCCACCGCCGAAAAATCCCAGCCGTGCTTATCATCGACATATCCGTTATTATCGTCATCGATACCGTTACCATCGGCCTCGCGATAATTCGACCAAATTTTATCCGCCAGTTCGGGATTATCCATATCCATCCCGGTATCGATAATAGCCACCACCGTCGTAACCATCTGATCGGGAGGACTCTGGAAGACGTCATGAGCGTTGATATCCGCCCCTGCCACCCCGGTTGAGGTTACCAGGGAATCGTTATTGCAACCGGAATAACGATCTATATGCACATGCGCCTGACCGGTGTTGTGTAAATACCATTGCTGATTATAATATTCATCATTGGGTATGGTATCGGGATCAAGGATGAATCTGCTATCTAACATTTCTACTAATTCCAATAATTCCAATGGATAATCATACTCCACATATTCAACTTCATTCATGGCTTCATATTCGGCTTTTAGCGCCTCCAGACTGTTTGGTCCGGTTGCCGTAAGTGTATACACCCTCCCAAAAGGATGCGTTGACGCCGCTTGTTGCGTCAGATTTAAAACCGATTTGAATTCACTGACTCCGAATCGCGCATTCAGCTCATCAATTCGGGAAACACCCGTCAGGGTGATACTCGGTGACATCCGCCTGTCCGATACGGAGTTGGCCGAAATCTCGACATCAGCCTTGAATTTGACAATTAATCCAACCGGCTGATCGCTGTCAGTCGACACCCCTGAATCAGCAACACCGACGGAAAAGGCAAATAGTAGGATGACGGTCAGAAAGACAACATATCTTTCTTGTTTCATTTTCTCCTCCTTTAGAATCCGATTCTTATGGATATATCCTGTTTAAATTGCTTTTCCAGCGAGACCGGCATATTCCCTTTTTAGGTAACATATTGGATTGTGCTCATTCGATGAGAACCGTATCATCTAAACGAGAGAAACATATCCTTTTCCGGAACCGTTCTATCGGAAATTGGAAAAGCCTTACACCTACCGGTACAATTGAGACCCGTCTTGTGATCACCTCCTTGGGGACTCAATGTTGAAATGTTGATTGACGCTCTTTCAATAACGCCCTTCTAGTACTTAGTCTATTTTGGCCTGTCCCGGGAATCTGACACCCCTGTGATTAAATAATGTACGATGCGAAAGAAGTTGTATAATTTCGATCCGATTATTATCATTAAGCATGGGATATGGCAATGATTTCCAGCGCCTGGCCGGTGAAATTAAAAATGGCAATAAAAAATCCGAACAGACTCTTTTTGACCTGCTGATTGTTAGATTTGAATATCTCGCCAAAAAGAGAATAAGAGGCGAAGATGCCAGAGATATCGCCATGGACGCCTGCCGAACGGTGATTGAAAAGTATGAGACGATTGATTTTGACGACGAACGGTTCGAATTCTGGGCTTTGAAAATTCTGAGGAACAAGATCGGCAATTATCTGCAGAAGAAAAAGACAAGGGATGACAATCTGGGCATAAGAATCAATCATGAATTTGTCGCGTTGGTCGAAAACCGGGAAAGCATCCCCGAACTGATAATGACCATTGAGCAATGTTTGCGTAAAATTCTCGAGGGGTTCCCGAAATATGCCAGAGTGCTGAATCTGGTTCACCAGGGATACAAAACCGATGAAATCTGCCGGCGCATGCATATCAAACCCTCTTACTATTACGTGTTGTTGCAACGTTGCCGGGCGATGCTGACCAGATGTTTGGATGAGGGGACGATTCAATGACAATGGACAAATGCACCAACCCCGAAATCGGCAAGATGTTGCATGCGTACGAATTGGACACCTTGAACGACCGGGAAACCGATCTGTTCGAGGCGCATCTGATGGTTTGCGATCACTGCTTCGAGAATCTCGCTCGTTATGCGGAAACGTCCGAAATCCTGAAAGCCGATACTCGCATTCAGGCCGTCGTTAAAGAACGACTGGATCGAGATGAACAACCGGAGTCGGCAATGACACTCCGGGACAAACTTTTTCATCCCAGGATTGCGATGATTCTCCGCCCGGCGTTTTTGCTTATTGTTATCGTCCTGCTCTTATACCCGGCCTATCTTGGCATCTTCGGCACTCGCAATGACGTCAGCTACCTGTACCCCATCGGTCTTTCGTCGTTTCGATCCGCGTCGGTCGACCATCACGAAATTACCGCCGATCAGGACATCGTCCTGTCATTTGCTTGTCCGAACTTTAATACCGACAGCCGTTATGCAATAGTCATAGGCGATGACAATGGAGACGTCATCTATGATAATGACCATTTCACCAATTTTGACAAGTATGGTATCGGCAGAGTTTATTTGCCGCACGAGCTTTTAAGATCCGGCCTGTATGCTGTCGTCATTACCGATCTTGAACATGACACAGCGAAAACAGCCTATAAATTCAATATCAAATTGAAGCAGTAGATTCTAATTCGATCGGACTCTTCCATGCGTCGTCGGATAACTATTCCGTATCTGTGTATTGTTACCATAGCACTTGTAACGATAGCAGGGTCTTCCCTTTTCTCAAAAGAAATTGCCGACGATCAGACGATCTGCGATATAATTTACCGGGCCGCAGAATATCGAAACATGTCCCAAGTCGATTCGGCATTTACATTGGCCGGCAAGGCATACCGGTTGTACACCCAATCTCCCCAACTTCATGATACGACAAAAATCATGGCAATAAACGCAATGAGTTGGGCTTATTATATTATGAGTGATTATGATTCCTCGTTATGGTACGCCGACCGAGCCCTTGATCTCAAGAATAACACCAATGCTAAAGAAGATACACTGCTTATCGCGATCCTGTCCAATAAAGGCAGTGCCTATTTTAAAATGAAGAACTATGACAGCGCAATAGCGGTCTTTGAACGTATTCTTGATATTATCACACGTATGCATGATAAGCATGACCCGATAATCGCCAAAAATCTTCTGAATTTGGGGACGATTTATCACTTTGCCGATAAGTATGAAAAGGCCGAGGAATATCTAACCAAATCATTGCACCTGATTAAAAATCAGGTAGGGACAGATAATGTCCATTACATTATCGCGTTGAATAATATCGCGAATTTGTACCGAGATATCGGGCGGCTTGGTGAGTCTGAAACCTATCAATTGGAAGCATTATCCCTGAGAAAACGCCTGTTCGGCGAAAATAGTATTGAAGTTGCGAAGAGCATGTTGAATTTATCGAATCTGTATATTCAGAAGGGGCAATATGCGGACGCTCTGCCGCTCAGCAGTAAAGCCCATGAGATATTTCTCGATCAAGTCGGATACTATCATGATTATTCGTACGCCGCCGTAATTAATCTCGCCCGCATCAATAATGAGGAAGGTCATTACGAGAAGTCTGAGGAATTATTTCTTCAAGCCCTGGACATTGCCCAAAACGTTTTCGGGGAAGAATCCCCCGATGTTGCGACGGCTATGGAATTTCTCGCGACCACCTATAGACTTCAAGGACGTTTTTCCGAGACGATTTCCATGCTCAATAATGCCCTGGATATTTTTATAAGTCATTTTGGAGAACAAAATACGCAGGCATCTTCCGTACTCAATCAACTGTCCGTCAATTATCTCATCCTCGGCGACTACGAAACCGCCGAATCGTTACAACTTCGGGCACTGGAAATCAGAACGGCGATTATGGGCGCCGACAATTATACCGTCGCGAATGACATCGGCAATCTGGCCGAGATTTATCGCCTGAAAGGCGACTGTCAACGGGCACTGGAATTACAGTTACATGCTATCTCGATTCTCGATAATATCCATGCAGACGATAATCCGCAAGGGATCGCCGCACAAAAGGATCTCGCGGACATATACCATGATCTGGGAGAGGACGACATCGCCGATTCGCTGGCACACGATGTCCTTAACGCATATCTTTTGACATTCGGCGAGTGTCATCCGAACATCGCCTATACCTACGAACTACTGGCCGATATACGGTATAATAGGCATGAATACGAACAAGCCGCGCACTACCATGAAAAAGCTCTTGAGATTCTCGGCGAATATCTCGGGAGTAATCACCCGTCGCTCGGTGAAATCGAAATCGCCCTGGGACGAACCCTGACCCATCTTGGATCGTACGATCGGGCCGCCGACATCTTTTCCGAATTCATGGCACACCGGCAGAAATTTCTCGATTACGCCTTCCCCCTGTCATCCGAAGAACAGAAGCTGGATATTATCCGCAGGTTTCCGATCCTGAACGCCGACATTATCGCACTGGCATTGACATCGGAAATGGTCATCAACGGCAAAGCCGGAGTGATCAATGCGATCAAGAACGAACGGTCCACCGCAATATGCAATCTCGATGACAATCTGCGCGCCATTCTGGACCTTCACTCCGAAGTCCGTTCCAAAATCGCCTCGCTGGCTTATGTCAATATAATCGAGAACGGCGAATATATCACCGCCGACAGTCTGCAGACACTGTATCATGTGCACGATTCACTCGAGATCGAACTGGCGCAGGCCTGCCATGATTTGAATCGAGGGAATGAAAAAGTCTCTT